>JAMONG010000022.1 GCA_027066595.1 Sulfurovum sp. | reverse complement strand
CTACACCAAAAAGTGATTTTGAACTTAAAGGAGATACCATCTATTTTAAAGGTGAGGCATTAAACCTCACACCTGCGGAGTTTGAGGTACTTAATCTTCTTGTAAAAAACCAAGGTATCACCCAATCACGAGAGCAGATTATCAATACCTCTGGCAATATGAGCATTGACTCACAAGGAAAAAGCCTTGATGTGATTATCTCTAAGATACGTACAAAATTAGGTGACAATAAGCGTATACAAGCTGTGCGTGGTGTAGGGTATAAACTCGTCTGATGATTACTTCACTACGTAGTAAAATTAGAATTGTTTTTTCTATCACACTACTACTGCTTGGTGTGCTTTTTGTCTCTTCTGTAAAATATGACCTTGCCTTGCATGAAGAGCATACCATTGAACAAGAAAAAGCCATCACACACTATCTTTATGACTACTACTTAAAATATGGCAAAATTGATGAAGCTTACCTTGAAGCACAAAATATCTCACTCATTACTGACAAGGGTATGGTTGTCCAAATAGAGCGTTTCTTTAAAGAAAAAGGTAAAGTCAAACGTTATGCCGTAGATACTTACCATCTTAAACGTATTATGATTATCAATAATGATCACTTTAAACTTGTACTAGAAAATAAAAATAAATCAAAATTTCCTATCAAACGTGCCATTATTTTTTCTATCGTCTTTCTACTTATTATACTCCTCTATCTTTGGATTATGAAGAGTTTACAGCCTTTAGCTGCACTTAAAACTAAGATACAAACATTCTCTAAAGGTAACCTAGACATAGAGTGTAAAAGTGACAAAGAAGATGAAATAGCAGAGGTTGCCAATGAGTTTGACCATGCCGTTACTATGATACGTGAACTCTTACAGTCAAGACAGCTTTTTTTACGTGCGATTATGCATGAACTCAAAACCCCTATAGCAAAAGGGAGACTCGTTTCTGAAATGTTACATGATGAGAAGAATAAAGCTAGACTACACAGCATCTTTGAAAGGCTCAATTTACTCATAGATGAGTTCGCCAAAATAGAGAAAATCACCTCTAAAAACTTTGAACTTACCATCAAACCTTACAAAATGTCTGACCTCATTGAAGCGAGTATTGATTTATTGATGATGGAAAATCCTAAACATTTTATCGATATACAGATACAAGAGGATTATCATACAGAAGTAGACTTTGAACTCTATACTCTGACCATTAAAAATCTACTAGATAATGCTATCAAATACAGTAAAGACAAACGCGTCACTGTCATCATAGGTGAGAAAAAACTACAAATCATCAATCAAGCAAAGCCACTTCCTGAACCTTTGGAAAACTACTTTGAACCATTTCATACTTCTAAAAAAGGTTTGGGATTAGGACTTTATATTGTAAAAAGTATTTTAGATATTCACCAAAGAGAATTACACTATGACCATAAAGAGGGTAAAAATATCTTTACGGTCACTTAAAAACTTACACTGCAGTAATCGTATCTGAAAGTGTAAATGAAAGTTCTAACGCTTGAGAGGCATTAAGTCTTGGGTCACACTGTGTGTGATAACGGCTTGCAAGCCCTTCATCTGTGATGGCACATGAAGTACTACCTGTACACTCTGTGACATCATTTCCTGTCATTTCAAGGTGTATACCAGCAGCCACTGTTCCCATCTCTTTATGGATGGCAAAGAACTGCTCTACTTCACTTAAAATGTTATCAAAGTTTCTTGTTTTAAACCCTGTTGATGACTTTTCAACATTCCCATGCATAGGGTCTATCGTCCAGACGACATTCTTACCTGCATCTCTTACCTTTTTAAGTAACGGAGGGAAATACTCTGCAATCTTCCCTGCACCCATACGTACAATAAGATTTAATCTTCCCTCTTCATTTTCAGGGTTAAGTGCCTCGATGAGTTCGATAAGTTCATCTTCTCCCATCGTTGGACCTACTTTACATCCTACAGGATTTTGGATGCCTCTAAAATACTCTATATGTGCTCCAGTAAGGTCTCGTGTTCTGTCACCTATCCAAAGCATATGTGCAGAACAGTCATAATACTCACCTGTCTCAGAATCTTTTCTAGTCAATGCTTCTTCATAGTTAAGCAGTAGTGCTTCATGTGAAGTATACAGTGTCGTCTGATGAAGCTGTGGCATAACATCTGATGTAAGTCCACATGCCGCCATAAACTTCATAGAGTGGTCTATCTTGTCTGATAATTCATCATATTTTTTACCCAGTGGGTTATCTTTAATAAATTCTAAGTTCCACTGGTGTACTTTGTTCAAGTCTGCCAAACCACCACGTGAAAATGCACGCAGCAAGTTAAGTGTCGCAGCAGACTGGTTGTAAGCTCTTAACATATTTTTAGGGTTTGGTATACGTGCCACTTTTTCAAACTCTATGCCGTTGATAATGTCACCACGGTATGAAGGTAACTTTATGCCATCTATCTCTTCAAAGTCAGAGCTTCTTGGTTTTGCAAATTGCCCTGCAATACGCCCTACTTTTACGATGGGTTTACCTGTAGAGTACATAAGCACCATGTTCATCTGAAGCATAAGTTTAAAAAGGTTTTTTATATTTTTTGCATCAAAATCAGAAAAACTCTCTGCACAGTCTCCCCCTTGAAGTAAAAATGCTTCACCACGCCCAGCAGCAGCTAGCTTTTCTTTCAGTCTTCTGGCTTCACCTGCAAAGATAAGTGGTGGGTATGAACTTAGTTCCGCTTCTACTTTTTTAAGTAAATCTTGGTCTTCATATGTTGGTTGTTGCTTTATCGGAAAATTTCTCCAGCTATTTGGTGTCCAACTCATAGTCTATCCTTCATGTAAATGGTCATATAACATATATGCCCAAAAAATTAATGAAATGATTATAGCTAAAATATATGAAAATGATATGTAAAACTTCTCTTTACTTAAAAGAGTTTAAATTTTTATGAGGTTTTTAAAAAAATAGCTAAAAAAAGCATATTTTCACATGGTGAATAAGTTGTGAATAACTCATATTAAAAAATGCAAGCCGTATTTTAGGGATGTGAATAAGTGTGTTACTTTTTCACCACAAAAGTCACAAAGTTTGCCCACTGAAAAACAGTCTCTATTTTTGTAAATCCTGCATCTTTGCACATCTGTATATTTTCTTTTAAAGTAAAAGGTATAAGCACGTTTTCAAGGGCTTCACGCTTCTGTGCTATCTCATATTCGGAGTACCCTTGCTCCATCTTATAATTATAATAAATATCTATTATATTCTTATCTAAGAGCTTATCTTCAAAGACTATTTTCTCTGAAAAAATAAACATGCCATCTTCAGACAACCCTGTGAATATCTTTTTCACAAGTTCCACTCTTTGCATCGGACGAATGAACTGTAAAGTATAATTTGCCACGATAACATCTTCATCTTTATACACATACTCTAACATATCTGCAAACTCTAATGTAATATCTGCTCCAAATGCTTGGCACTTTTGTTCTGCCCTATCTAACATAGCTTGTGAATTATCTAAACCTTTAAGCATCATAGATACATCCATCTTTGAGTGTAAATCAAGTAAAAACTTAGCCGTTGAAGAACCCAAATCAAGTACTTTTAAGCCCTCTTTTTGTTCCGCTAAAATGAGTGCGATGACTAACTTCCTCACCTCATCATAAAAAGGGACAGAACGGCTCAACATATCATCAAACACAGAAGCCACGGCTTCATCAAATTCAAACTTTTTGCTTATCTTTTCTGTGAATACTTTATCTTTCATACTATCTATCTTTTTATTTTTGTCTAATTATAATATAAGAGTACTCTATGTAGGTTAAGTTATATACTCTAGTAAATCTATAAATAATCTTTATAAAAGGTAATTATACTAAAATATAAGTCATGAACGCTTTGACAATCCTTATCGTAGATGATGATAAAACAACTTCTTCCATACTCAATCATATGTTGACTCCTTATGCAAACATCATTGTAAAGGCATCTAACGGTGTAGAGGGGTGTGCACTCTACAAAAAACACTCTCCAGATATTATCTTATCAGATATCAATATGCCAAAAATGAATGGTTTAGAGATGATTGAGCGTATTCGTAAACAAAGTGTAGATGTGAAGATTGCTATC
>JAMONG010000021.1 GCA_027066595.1 Sulfurovum sp. | reverse complement strand
CTCTTTACTTTGTATTAGGCATACGCAAACGTGAATCCAAACGTAAAAAAGGGTATGTAGAGTTTTACCAAGCCAAATCACGTAAAAACTATACGATAGACGCATCTGATCATAGCATTTTGGGTATCTTAGAAAAAAATGGCATACCTCCTGCAACCAAAGGCAATACCTTTGAACTCATCACCTCTGACACTGAAGCATACGCCAGGATGTTAGATGAGATAAACCATGCCACACAGTGTATAGACATCTGTACCTATGTCTTTGAATTTGACAAAACAACCAAAGCACTGCTTGAAGCACTTAGCAAAAAAGCCCAAGAGGGTGTGAGAGTACGTTTACTCTTAGATTTGGTAGGCTCTTTGGGTGCATATTTTGACCAAAGAGGGTTTAAAGCACTTAAAAATGCTGGGGGAGAGGTGGCATTTTTTGTGCCTATCTTGAAGCGTCCTTTACAAAACTACATTAATTTACGTAACCATAGAAAAATATACCTTTTTGATCAAAGAACAGTGCTTAGTGGAGGGATGAACCTTAGCGATGCGTATATGGGTGAAGATGATGGTACCAAACGCTGGGAAGACTTGATGTACACGCTTAAAGGCCCTTGTGTCGATGACTTTTATGCGATATTTCATAATGATTGGGTCTATGCGACCAAAGAAGAGGAAGACCCTACGTTCATACACGATGATGAAGAGCATCAAGGAGAGCAGATAGTTCAAGTCGTCCCCTCTGGTCCAGACATACCTAAAGATGCACTCTATGAGACGCTACTCAATGCCATCTACAATGCCCAAGAACGCATTTGGATAGTCACACCATACTTCATACCTGATGACAACATGGTACAAGCCCTTGTCATCGCACAGCATAAAGGGGTAGATGTAAAGCTCATCACACCCAAGCACTCTGACCACTTCTTTGCAGACATGGGCAGAAGCCCTTACATGAGAGAGCTAGATGAGATAGGGGTTGATGTGGTGTTGTATGAGGGGGAGATGCTCCATGCCAAAGCGATACTTTTTGACAGTATGGGTGGTATGGTAGGCTCTGTAAACTTAGATAATCGTAGCCTCTTTCTTAACTATGAAGTGGTCACATTTGTCTATGCAGAGGCATTTATAGAAAGTATAGAGTCTTGGATGGAAGGTTTAATGTTAAATGCCTCACGTGGCATGAAAAAACCAAGTAAATTTAGAGAAGCAGTTGAAAATGTGATGAAAGTGTTTGCCCCTTTACTCTAATGTTTGTTCCTTCTAAACTTCATCATCGTTCTTGCCGTTTTGCCTGTGAGAAATTTGTACCCAAGACCTTTGGCATACTCTGTTGGAATGTTCATAAGAACAATAGTAAAAGCAGTGCCTTTAAACCCTACTTAGAAAAACTAGAACCTAAATGTGACTTTTTTGTACTTCAAGAAGCAAACTTTAGAGATGACAAACATTTTACACTTCCACACTTTGCTTTTGATGCGGCGGCAAACTTGGAGTTTAGAGAGACTTTTTATGGGGTATTAACTGCAAGCAAGGTAGAGTCTTTACAAGCACATGCTTATCTTTCTGAAGGAAGAGAGAGTCTTGTTGGTCCTCATAAAAGTCTACTTGTAAGCCATTACCCCTTTGAAGATGGCAGTACCTTACTCATACTCAATGTGCATGCCATAAACTTTAGAGAGAACCAACGTTTCAACAAAGAACTAGAACGCTTTTTAGAGCTATTGGCAGACTATAAAGGTGCGATGATAGTAGCAGGAGACTTTAACACATGGAACAAAAAACGCATGGCTAAACTCCATGAACTAAGAGTAAAGCTAGGGCTTCAAATGGTGCCCTTTCAAGAGAGTGACAATGTCAAGTCATTTATGGGAAATCATTTAGATTTTATCTTTTACAGAGGGGTGGAACTGTTAGAACACAGTACCGATACTAAACATGGACTTTCAGACCATCATCCTTTGTTTGCACGTTTTTCTGTTTGATTATTATCTGATTTTTGAGACGCTTTTTTTCTAAAAGCCTTAATATTTTCTTTATGATTTTTGTAGGTTGAAGCAAAGTCATGTTTACCTTTTTTATTTAACATAAAAAAAAGATAATCTGTCTTTTTTGGGTGTAGGGCGGCTTTAAGTGCATCTAAACTTACAGAAGAGAGTGGTGCAGGTGGGATACCTCCATGTTTATAGGTATTGTAATAACTTTTATCTTCACGTATACGTGTGGGGGTAATAGGGATATGTGAGTGTTTTCCATAGTTAAGTGTACCATCCATCTGTAGTCTCATCCCTTTATTTAAACGGTTTTGAATCACAGAAGAGACTAGGTACATCTCTTCTTTATCATTGGTTTCTTTTTGAATGATAGAAGCGATGATAAGTAGAATTTTTAGTTCTAATTCGTGAACTTCATGGTTATTTTTGTAGTATGTAGCTATAAATGATTGAAGTCTTTTATTAGACTCATGGAAAAGGGAAGTGATAATTTCCTCTTCCTTAGCCTCTTTTTTAATAGGATAATATCCTGCTAAGATGTCTGCTTCAGCATATTTGCTTAGTGTAGTGTAGTTTAGTAAAATTTTTTTGGAATCAAGGTTTAGGTTTTTAGCCAATCGTTTGCTAAGTTCTCTTTTGGTCTCACCTGCATAAACTTTCACTTGTATGATTTCAACATTTTTTTTATAGAGTTGTGCAAAAAATTGAAATCTTTGTTTGGGAAGCACTTTTATCGTGTACCAACCAACTTTAGGAGCTTTAAGATAGCGTAGTATGATTTTATCTATAGCATAGACACTATATCCATTTTTCTTGAGTGTTTCAATGACTGAATCAGTATCTGAAGAGGATAGATAAAAGGTACTTTTACCTTTTTGCACGGGGATATAATTATAAATTAGAGGAAGAAGTAAAAGGATGATAAATATTTTAGCTAAGAGCCTTAGAAGACGGTACTTAGTACGGATAATCCTTCTCATATAAAGTAACCCTTTAGTATTTTATAAAATAAATATAGTCTATAAGGGCTTTACCTTCACTGAAAGAGGTTAAATCAAAAAAGTGAGTACTCTTCTTTAATAGTATTCAAAATACTTTTATCTGCATTGTAGATGAACGCATAGTTATAGTGAATGTTTTTAAGCAGTTCACGTACCTCTTCTTCTGTTTTAAACCAATGTGGATGGTCGATGCCTGGTATTTTTGTTTTTGGTGGTGAAAAGACTACCGATTTAACCCACATGTTACTACGCATCACGTACTCTCTAGCACGTGTGATGTCAGTGGTGTTGTCTGTAAAGATAGCAACTCTGTCTGTTTTACTAGCCGTTGTAGAACGTAGTTTTGCATCGATAAAGACTGGTAAAAAATGTTTGGTATACTTGACTCTATCCATAGTATAAGGCATATCATGTACAGTACAAAAATCAACAGCACGTAAAAGATACTCTAAATGAAAAGGAATAAGCTCTTTTTCTTGATAGAGAAACCCACCCACTTTGTAGGTAGATTTGAAAAGCGTATCTGAAACGAGGTAGCCCTCTACTTCTCTGTTAAGTTTTGGAACATCGGGTTTTATCATCTCCATGAGTTCTTTGTCTGTACCTACAAAAAGTGAAGCATCAGAGTTAAGTATCTGCTCAAAGGCTTTTCTCCAGTCATTAGGTATAAATGCTACGTTGCCTTTGTGTTTGAGTATCATCTTTAAAAAAGTAAGTTCATGTTCCGAAAGAAGATAAAATACCGCTTCTTTTTTGATGATAACATAACGAATGAGCTTAAAGGCTGCAAGTTGAATGCTACTTACTTTTATCCAAGCGATTTCATCATCTTTTTTAACAATGTTTTCATCGTCATAAATGATGGCATAGGCACCATTGGCTATGGCTTGGTCTATCTCTTCTTGGTTTGAAGAGAAAAAGAGGTCACCATGTTCAACTTTTGATTGAAAAACCGTTGCAGACTCTATGGCTTGTACTTGTGGAGTGTTTGTAAGTACACCCTCTGTAAGGTTTAGAATATCTTCTATTTTCATTAATTATCCTATAGGTGTGCCAGCCGTTTTAGGCTTTTCTGGGCGTATCATACACAGACCATCTTCATCTTTGGCTGCTAAAAGCATACCTTGACTTACCATTCCCAT
>JAMONG010000020.1 GCA_027066595.1 Sulfurovum sp. | reverse complement strand
CAGTACAGAGGAGTGCTGTATAATCTTCCCATAGCCCTGCTCTCGCATGAGGGGTATAACTTGACGGGTGCACTCATGTAGGCCAAAGACATTGGTTTCAAACTGCTCTTTGAGAACTTTTGTACTGATGTCTTCTAAGGCTCCTGCTTGTCCAAAACCAGCATTGTTAAACCAAACATCTATCTTACCGTCTATTGCTAGTACATGCTCTATGACTTCCGAAATTTGATGATGGTTAGTCACATCTAATTGCATAGCATTTTCAAAGCCCAAAGATTTGAGCATCTCTACATCTTTTTTATAACGTGCGGTTGGGAAAACCGTGATAAACTTATCTTGTAAATACTTAGCCGTAGCAAGACCTATACCTGTTGAACAACCTGTGATTACAATGTTTGTCATATTAACGCTCCAATAGATGACCAGCATCTTTGATAGTATATAAAGTAGCATGGTTTTTAAAAAAACGTATAGTATCTTTAGTGTTGATAATCTTATCATCACTTCCTATAAATACTTCAAGCTTAGTACCTCTATTAAGTATCTCTTGTATTTTTTTTTCTTCCCATTTGTAAGTAAGCAGTGCTTCTAGCTCTTCTTTTGTTCCTATTTTTAAATAAGAAGACAAATCTATATTTGAAGGATAACTTACATTGGAAAGAAAATTCTCAACATACGCTTCTTGTCCTGCTTCAAAGTAACGTAACTGGGTGCGAACAAAACTGGTTTTTTCTGTCTGAAAAAAAGCAGGAGAGAGAAGTATGAGTCTATCTATACGTATGTTAGAGGTATAGACATACTCCAATGCTTTTTGTGCTCCATAGCTAAACCCTGCAACCGTTGTTTCACTTGCTACAAGGTAGTTTTCAAAAAGTTTACTCTCCCCTTGCAGTGAAAAGCCAGAAAAATACTGCATACTATACTTTTTAGCTCTTAAAATATTTCACGTAAAATATCTCTACACTCTTCAGCGGTGATATTTTCTTGTGCTAAAAGAATACTAGATACCTGATTGAGTGCGGTATCCAATGTCTCTAAAAGTGTTTCTACCTCTGAAACAGAAGTGCTTAAAAGCTCTTCTTCTTGTTGTGGTGTTACTGAGAAATTATCGCTCATAGCGTACTCATAGATGACCTTGGCAACTATCTCTTTGGCTTGTGCTATATCTGACGCTGCATTGGTAAACTGTTCGTTATAGCGTTTACGTGTGGCGATGCTTCCTGCTAAATAGACCTTAATACGTGAAAGAAGTTGACTTTTAGAAAGTATCTCATGCTCACTCATAAGTAATTGGGTGTTAACGATACCAATTTTGTCAAATTCTATATCAAGCCATGTAGCTATGACTGCCTTTGCAGCTTGATAGACTGCTTGTATCTCACGTTCTTCTTCTGTAAATGAGAGAAGTTTTCTTTTCCCCATAAGGACTTTTTCTTTGACTGCATCAAAGTCAGAAGTCTCTATCATGCGTCTGCTTGCCCTCATGGCATAGATGGCAGCTTCATTGGTAAGCGTGTCGAGTGCTGCTGAGTTAAAGCCTACTGTCATACGTGCTACTTGTTCTATGTTGACTTCATTGGGTTTATTTTTGAGGTAAAGTTCTAATGTTTTGGCTCTATCTTCTAGGTCTGGAAGTGCTATGTGTATACGTCTATCAAATCGTCCTGCACGAAGCAATGCTTCATCAAGCATTTCTATCTTGTTGGTTGCCCCTATCACAATGATTCCAGAGCTATCTTCAAAGCCATCCATCTCAGTGAGGAGTTGATTGAGTGTGGCTTCACGTTCATCATTTCTAAACTCACCGCGACTTTTACCTACCGCATCTATTTCATCAATAAAGATGATACTTGGGGCAGTCTGCTTCGCTTTATTGAAGAGTTCTGAGACACGTTTTGCTCCCATACCCACATAGATATGCACAAAACTTGCACCACTTTGATAGAAAAATGGTACATTTGCTTCACCTGCTACAGCCTTAGAAATAAGGGTTTTCCCAACACCAGGAGGTCCTACAAGCAGTACACCTTTAGGTAAACGTATGTCTAAATCACGATATTTTTGAGGGTCTTTTAAAAAGTCAATAATCTCTTCAAGCTCCTCTTTAACATCTTTTATGCCTGCCACATCATCAAATGTTACAGTTGATGTGAGTGCCTCTACAGGTTCACTCTCTACTTCTCCATTGGCTTTACTACTAGCACGAAGATGCTTGAGTTGTTGTAGTCTATTTTGTTGCATAAATCTATAAAGAAACCAAAAAGCCAACATAAGTACAAGTAAAGAGCCTATATCATAAAGGTAGCTATTATCTTCAACAACTTCAACTGGGTACTTTTCAAAAAAAGCTGTTTTATTGACGGCATCTTTATATATTTTATAACTCTTTTTTTCTGTTTTAATGCGGATGAAGTCACCATCAATAGCAATTTTCTCTATTTTATCACCACTGTAGAGTGCATTTGCTTGAGTATGCGTAATAAGTGTATCTGTATCTCTAAAGGTAGAAAAAAAGAGCAATCCTAAAAGAATGACAAGAAGTACAGCTATAATTTTTATATTTTTCATATTAGGTATTTTTGTTTTAAACCTTGGTTTCATTTCCGACATCGGTTACCTCCACATTATTTAAAAAGACCCAGTTAGAACTTAAATCTTCATCACTTTTAACAGTTACTTTGTTAAAGTATTGGTCAAAGCCTTGATAGACACCTTCTTTTCCACTTTCAAGTAATACTTCTAGTGATGAATGATGCTCACGTCTAAAGGCATAGTTTTTTGCTTTTATAATAGCAGTAAGCTCTCTATGTCTCTCTTTCGCGATATTTCCACGTATTTCAGGCTTCATAGTAGCAGATGCCGTATTGTCTCTTTTTGAGTATGAAAAAGCATGTACATGGGTAAGTGGCAATTCTTTCACTCTATTCATGGCTATTCCCCACTCTTTTTCATCTTCACCTGGGTGTCCTACTATGAAGTCTGTACCTAATGCATAGCCCTTAGAAGCTATTTTATTAAAAAGTTCTAAGTCTGTGGCATAGGTATTTCGTCTATTCATCACTTCTAACATTTTGTCAGAAGTATGTTGAAGTGCAATGTGTAGCTGTTTTGCCATCCATGGCTCCGAAAGTAGTTCCATAAACTCATCATCTATTTGTATGGGTTCTAGGCTTCCTATACGTATACGGCGTACACCACGTATCTGACTCATCTTTTTGAGTAGTTTTGCCATAGAAGTATGATGGTCACGTCCATAAGAGCCTACGTTTGTTCCTGTGAGTATAAACTCTCCAAAACCGTTAGACGCAAGTTTAGATATCTGCTCTAAGATGGTCTCTTCTTTATGTGAACGTGCAGCTCCCCTAACTTGTGGGATGATGCAGTAAGAACAGGCAAAGTCGCACCCCTCTTGTATCTTGATAAATGCTCTACTTTTACCTACAAACTCTTCAACGATGGTCGTGTCTATATGCTCTAAATCGCCTATTTGGTAAAAAGGTTGCTCATTTTTAAGTACCGCATTGATGTTCTCTTTTTCAGAGTGTCCTATGACCCCAAACACTTTTTTATCTTCAAAGAGGCTTTCACCTTTTGAGTGTGAACCACAGCCTGCGAGTATCACCTTGGCATTTGGGTTTTTACGTTTCATAGAAGAGATGTAGTTTCGTACCGATGAGTCTGCACCATTGGTTACCGTACAAGAGTTTACCACGATGTAGTCTGAACTTAGTTCATCTTGGCTTAGCTCATAGTCTTTGAGTTTAGACATCATGACTTGGGTATCAAATTGGTTGGTACGACACCCAAAGGTTTTAAAATATACTTTTTGCATTATAGTTCTTTAGGTTCTGGTAAATCGTCAGGCATCTGCGTTGGTGCATGCACATTGTTATCCATAAAAATACTTTGTGAAGGAAAGGCAATCTGAATATTTTTCTCTTCTTGTAAACGGGAGATGATTTCTATAGAAATAGTACTTCTAAGCGTCATAGTAGCAAATGAATTGGTAAGATACCACACTGAAATCTTCATACCGTAAGTCTCTATGTGGGTAAAAATACGTGGTTCAACATTGGTATTTCTCATTCCATATTTACTTCTAAGTTTGTTGAGCTGTTTTCTGGTGATTTCAGTGTATCCTTTAGA
>JAMONG010000019.1 GCA_027066595.1 Sulfurovum sp. | reverse complement strand
ATCTCTACGGCATCTTCTATCAATGCAAACCTTTACGCTGTTACCAATGTGACGTACCAAATGGCAAAAAATGGTGAACTTCCAAAAGTCTACCAGCGTAATGTCTGGCATAGTACTGAAGGTCTGCTTATCAGTACGGCGATACTTATCGTGTTTGTCTTGTTTTTTAACCTTAACGAGATAGCAGCTATTGGTTCTATCTCTATACTGTTTATACATGCTTTAGTACACATAGGACATCTGCTTAAAATCAAAGAGACAAAAGCTTCTAAATTACTCATTGTTTTGGCTATTTTGACCATTGCGGTGGCTATTGTTTTGGCATTAAGTTATACTAGTAAACATATTCCTCATGTGGGTTACTTTATCGCAGGAGGTTTTGTACTCGCTTTTGTGATAGAAATAGGCTTACGTTTGGTGACAAAAAGGGTTATTATCGCACAGACTAGGCGTACGATGTTAAAAAAAGTTGAAGAGAAGTTAGAAGAAATCATAGAAGGATAGTTGCATGAAAGAGATATTTAACGCAATCATATTTGGATTTAAAGAGATTCTTACTTGGAATACGATGAAGTATGCCCTTGTTTTGGGTCTATTGGTTAGTGCATTGTGGGGTGTGATAGGGTATTTTTTATGGGATACATTGATTACTATCAGTAGCCATGTTTTAGATTGGGTACCTTTTTCTATGGTACGCTCCAATGGTGCATGGATGCTCTCTACCTTTTTATGGTTACAGTTGGTTTTACTTACTTTTGCACTTATATTTGTCTTTTTTGGTAATGTTGTACTACGTCATGTATCCAAAGAAAAATATACGATGTTCTCACTTTGGGTAGCTGTAGGAAGTGCCATATTTTGGGGCATAGTATGGTTTATAAAAGGTGATTATATTTACCGTGAGTTTTTACAGTTTTTGACGGTATTACCATTTCAGACAGTTGAAAAAGGTATTGCTTTTTTCATAGGGTTTTATCTTATCTACAATGCTATTGTCGTCACGATGGTATTTGTCGCGAGTCTTTTTAGTGAACCACTGATAGTCTCTGTTGAAAAAAGACATTTTGAAGAAGATGAAGTACGAAGAGACCACATTTGGAGTTCTGTGGCGTATACACTCAAAGATAGCTTTATCTTCTTGGGTCTTTCTTTACTGGCTTTTCCTTTATTGTTTATTCCTGTGGTCAATATTTTGGTGCAGATTGCACTTTGGACATGGCTTATTAAAGATACCATGAGCTACGATGCGGCTGCGTTGGTATATGAAAAGGTAGATAAAGAGAAGATGAAAGAACATCGTTTGGCAATAGGGTTTATCAGTATCATTGTCGCTTTATTTAACCTCGTTCCTGTACTCAATATCTTTGGACCATTTTTTGGGCTGATTGCTTTGTTTCATTATCTTAAAAGTATTGAGTTACAATAAATAGTCTAAATTATTTATAAAGTGGGATTATGATTTTAAAACTAATTATTGCTGCTATGCTTACAGGTTTAATTAGTGGATTTTTCATTACTGTCTATGAGTTGCTCATTACATTTGTCACGCATTTCTTCTTTATGGGTGACCCGCTTAAGACAGTTTCTACTTTACCTACTTGGTACCTTTATCTTCTTCCCACTGTGGCAATATTTTTCGTTAACTACCTTATCTCTAAAGATGCACATATACGTGAATATGCAGTGAGTGAAATCGCAGATTCTATCTTAGAAAATAAAATGATATTAAAGTTCAAAACCCTTTTTCTAAAGATTATCGCTTCTACACTGTCTCTTTCTTCTGGCTTTATGGTTGGTACAGAAGGTCCTAGTGCGGGTATAGGTGCGATGATAGCCTATCATCTACATAAACTCTTTAAGCTTCCCTCTATGCTTATAAAGATGATGATAAGTGTAGGGGCTAGTTCTGGTATTGCTGCTATCTTTGTTTCTCCCATTACAGGCATAGCCTTTGCCATAGAGCATATTGCTTATCAGTTTATTAAGCAGTATGTTGGCTATCTTATCTTGGCTTCAGTGATTGCCTTTTCTTTAAGTGTACAGTTTTTAGAACCTATTGTTTTCCATCACTCTTTGGGGCGTAGTTTTAACAACGAATATATCTTGATTACCCTTCTGTTTATTCCTTTTATTACCTTTTTTATCTATTTTTACCTTTTTCTAAAAAAGAGACTTTTACACTTCATAGATTTAGAAATCTTCAAATCTTTATTTAGATACCGAAATTATATTTTTGCACTTATAGGAGGGAGTGTTGTAGGAACCATCTTACTTATAGAACCGCATGCCGCTTTCTCTGGAAAAACCATCGTCATGCACCTTATAAACCAAGAGACACATATCTCTTTATGGTTTATTTTTATGATTATTATCTTACGTATTGTGGGTACGACAGTTTCTATCTATGCAAATGCGGTAGGGGGACTTTTCTTACCGCTTATGAGTATCGGAGCATTGGTAGGGTATGGGTTTGGAGAGTTGGTTTCTTTGTATCATATTCCTGTAGAGTCTTTTTATTTTGCGGCCATTGGAGCTTCTGTCTTTATGGGTGTCATCATGAAGCTTCCACTTACTGCGGTAGTGTTAGCACTAGAGACAACTTTTGATTACAATGTGGTTGTGGCTACAGGTGTAAGTGTTGTACTTGTAGAGTATCTATCAGGTCTCTATTTTGATATTAGAAAAAGGTATGTAACACGTGCGGACAAGGTGGAAAAAACACCTTCTTCATAGTGAGTTCACATCTGGTTTACATTGAAGCTCTATAATAGGTGATATGATAAAACCCTCATTTTGGAGTGCTTATGAAAAAAACTTTATGGATTTTACTACTGATAAGCTCTTCAGGGCTTAATGCAGAGACGCTGACACTGAAAAGTGCTATCTCTAAAACACTTGCACATCATCCTGATGTGAAGAACTTTATGTTACGTATACAACAAGCAGAGCAGGGCTATAACAGTGCCTATGCTGCCTACTTACCCCAAGTGGATGCTTCTGCTAACTATAGTCCTACACAAACGTATGTACTTCCTCTCAATGGTACGTTTAATACTATCAATGATACAGGCTGGAATGTAGGTATAACCATGCGTCAAAAAGTATGGGACTTTGCTAAAACGGCATCGCTTGTTGATGCTTCTAAAAAAGATGCAGATATCTCTAAACTCTCTTTAGAAGAGGTAAAAGCACTGCTTGCCTATAAGGTAAAGTCACTCTATGAGCTGCTTGTGGTACAACGTGAAGCGATAAAAGTAAGACAAAAAGACCTTGAAGCTAAAAAAGCACTCTATGCACAGTCAAAGGCATTGGTAAAGCAAGGCTTAAAGACAAAGGCAGATTCCCATCGTTTTCTCTCTTCTGTGTATGCTGCTGAAGATAACCTTGCCATCGCCAAAGCTTCTTTTGAAAAAGCAAAAACCTCTCTCTCTTTATATATGGGTAGAGAGATAAGCAATCAGGTAAAACTTCAAAGCAGTGCATTGAAAAAAAATGTTTCACTCTCTAAAGAGATAGAACATCAAATACTTACGAACAACTATAGGGTTAAGATGGATGCATTGAGTGTTGAAAAAAGCAAACTTCTTCACCAGTCGGCTAAGTCTGCCCACTATGGGTCTGTAGATATAGTAGCATCTCATAGTAGATTTGACACTTTAAACAGCTATAACACAGACTACATAGGTGTAAGTTATAACATACCACTCTACTCAGGTGGACGTTTAAGTGCTCAAGAACAACAAGCCAAGATAGGCTACCAAATAGCACAAGAGCAACAAGCCTCTGATGCTTTAGCCATCAAAGAAGAGTTACGAGCATTGGTGATAGACATCAAACGTTATGCAAAGACCATTAAAGCTAAAAAAGCACAACTACGTTCAGCACAAAGTGCACAAAAAGTACTTAACGCACGCTACAAAGAGGGCTTGGCTACGTACATAGAAGTGCTTGACAGTACCACACAGGTACTCAACGCACAGCTAGGGGTACTAGAGACGTACTATTCTCGGAGTTTAGCATTCGATAGACTAGAGTATTTAAAAGGAAACATTTGATGAAAAAATTGATAAAATATCTGCTTATCGCAGTAGTTATAGGAGTAGGGGCTACGCTTTTTTATAAGAAAGTGTATATACCTAAAACGACGTATGAGACGCTAACATCCACCAAGGGAGACCTTTCTGTAGAGGTCTATGGCATTGGTAACGTGGGTGCAAAAAAC
>JAMONG010000018.1 GCA_027066595.1 Sulfurovum sp. | reverse complement strand
TTGACAAGGTAGGAGTAGCCGCCATTACTTCAAACTTTGACAAGATGTCATAAAACTTCTTTGCCCATGTTTGACAATCAAACTCGTTTTGAGCCAAGAACATAGCAACACCCATAAAGAGTTGTTGTGGAAGTTCTATAGGTACACCTTTACGGTCTTTAAGTAAGTAACGGTCATATAGTGTTCTAATACCTAAGTATGTAAACTGTAAATCTCTTTCAGGTTTAAGGTAGTCACCTAAATCATCTAGGTCATACTTCTCTTTTAAACCTAAGACTATACGCCCTTCTTTCTCTCCACGCTCAAAGTGCTCTTTAAAGTTGTTGTACCCAGTAAAGCCTGTCACCTTGTGATAAATGTCGTAGATAAAAAGACGTGCCGCCACAAAAGTCCAGTCAGGTCTATCGATGTCTATCTTGTCAACGGCTGTTTTAATGAGGGTTGTCTGTATCTCTTCTGATGATATCATGTCACGGAACTGTAACTTGGCATCTACTTCGAGTTCACTTTGACTCACGCGTACAAGACCCTCTACTGCTGCAGAGGTATATTTTTGTATTTTCGCGACGTCTAATGTTTCTACTCTTCCATTCCGTTTGACAACTCTAATCATATGCTTTTCCCTGCTCTTAATTTCTCTTGATTGTCACTAAACCTTTGTGACATTATTAATCCGATTTTACTCAAATTTACCTTGGCTTTTTTTGAAATATCGTATCATTTTTAAACATCTTATTTATAAGTTTAAGTGATAGTTTTAGAAAGACTGTGTGGGTGGGAAAGTATGTAAAATATAAATTATAATAATAATAAATCATAGGTAAAAGAAGTAGCTTTTTAGAAAATAACTTGAACTAGGCGATAGCCCATCCATTAATAAAACCATGTCGCTGTGAACGTCTTTGAAAGAGAAGCGATTCGAGAACAGCGACGACTTTTGTTACTTTTCTAGAAAAGTAAGAGAAGAACAACGCCACACTCTAACACAAGAGGAACTTCAATAAAAAAAGCCTCCTATTTAAAAACTCTAGCAAAAATTTTATCTACATTCTTAGTATAATACTCAAAATTAAAACACTCACGTATCTGCTCTTCAGAAAGCGACTCTCTCAACTCATCATCTGCAAGAAGATACTGAAGATAAAGTGATTCACCCTTGTCATTGGTAGATGACTTCCCTTGTTGTATCTCTTCCCAAACTTTCATGGCATTACGTTGTACTATGCGGTATGCATCTTCACGGCTCACACCAGCCAGAGGAAGCTCAAGAAGCACTCTTTGTGAGAAAACCAACCCACCAGTAAGGTTAAGGTTTTTCATCATGTTCTCGGGCATTACAGTTAGGTTAGCGATGACATTATTCATACGGTGCAACATAAAGTCTGTCGTAATGAATGCATCTGGTAACCAAAACCTTTCAGTTGAAGAATGTGAGATATCTCTCTCATGCCATAATGCTACATTTTCCATAGCAGGTGTCACACATGTTCTTATAATACGTGCAAGACCTGTAATGTTTTCTGTAAGTATTGGGTTTCTTTTATGTGGCATAGCAGACGAACCTTTCTGCCCTTTAGCAAAGAACTCCTCAGCCTCATACACTTCTGTACGTTGTAAGTGTCTCACTTGAACTGCAAACTTTTCTACTGAAGAAGCCATAAGTGCCAAGGTAGTTGCTAGTCTTGCGTATCTGTCTCTATGCACTACTTGATTTGAACATGGTTCAGGTTTTAACCCTAGTTCAGCCATCGCATATTCTTCAAGCTCTAGTGGAGCGTGAGCAAAGTTACCCATAGCACCAGAGATTTGCCCCACTGCTATAACTTCCATCGTCTGCTCTAAGTTTGTTAAGTGTCTAGACATCTCGTCATACCAAACAGCTAACGTCAAACCAAAAGTGATAGGCTCTCCATGGATACCATGTGAACGTCCTACCATCAAAGTCATTTTATGTTCTTCTGCTCTGGTTTTGATAGACGCCATAAGCATCTTCGTGTCGGCGATGATAATTTCTAATGACGCTTTCATCTGAAGTGCCACACCAGTATCTACTGCATCTGAAGATGTCATTCCATAGTGGAACCATCTTGACTCATCTCCAAGACTTTCACTCACAGATGTGTTAAAAGCAATCAAGTCATGTCTTGTGATAGCTTCTATCTCTTCAATACGTTCTACTGAAAATGTTGCATTTTTCACAATCTTATCTGCATCATCTTGAGGTATTTTTCCCAGTCTTGCCCACGCTTTTACTGCTGCTTTTTCTACTTCTAACCAAGCAGCATACCTTGCGTGCTGTGTCCAGTGTTGTGTCATCTCTTCTCTAGCATATCTTTCTACCATAGTACATCCTATCTATCTGTAATTTATGCTAGAATTCTATCCTAAAATCTGTTATATAAGGGTTATAATTCATGCCATTTGTTAAAGAGAAATACCATATAGAAGAAGAGACCATAGCATTTCTTTATGTCATGAGAACACTAAACTACACCCAAGGTCAGGCACAAAGACACATAGCTAAAGGGAGACTCATCATAGACGGTAAGTCCATGACCCACACAGGTACCAAAGTACAAGGTGATGTTGAGATGGTTTTCTTCCGTCCAAAAGGTACAGGCATACGCCCTACTTTTCAGAACCACAACTTCATGGTGTTTGAAAAACCCTCTGGCGTTTTAGTCCATCCAAATACCATGGCTACCCCCTACTCTATGTTAGATGAAGTAAGACAAATAGCAGGAGACAATGCCAATGGTACACATAGAATAGACATGGAAACCTCAGGGTTATTTCTTGCTTCTAAACACAAAAAAGCAGAACATCATCTCAAAAGTTCTTTTGAGAACAGAACCATTAAGAAGTCATACCTTGCATGGGTAGATGGTAAACTCACAGAGCCATTTACAAGTACAGAATGTATAAAAGTAAATAAACGTGGGTATGAAGAAACCAAACATAAAGTCTTCATAGACGACGAAGGTAAAGCCTCTCATACCGACTTTGTGCCCTTGGAGTATGACGAAGCCTTAAATGCATCACTCATCGCTTGTTACCCTCATACGGGAAGACTACATCAGATACGTATTCATTTGTTTCACGTGAAACATCCTATACTTGGTGACCCCATATATGGGGCATCATTTGATGCCAGTGATGACTACCTAGACATGACACAAAGTGCTGAAGACAGACTCATACAGCATGGAGCACCTCGCTTGATGTTACATGCACAGAGTCTTGAATTTACTTATGGGAGTCGATTTTATATTCAGAGTAAAGAAGATTTTGTATCTCAAAAAAGTTTGATATATTCGAAAGAACTAAGGATGTTTAATAGAGGTTGATACCTAAGTGGTGAAATAGAATGTTTCACGTGAAACATTCTATTTGTCATCCTCTGAACGCATCTCATAGATAAACCATCCTATACCAATAATAGCTACAACCCCAATAATCCCTAACATACCAATATCTAATGCTGTCATAACTTTTCTCCTTCTAATTCTTGTTCTCTAAGTTGTCCACAGGCAGCAGAAATATCTAGCCCTTTTGACTCACGTATCGTACAGTGAAGCCCCCGTGAAGTTAAATACTCTTGGAATTTTTTCATGTCAACCTCTGATGGTCTTTTGAATTCTGTTCCACCGTATGGATTAAAATAAATCAAGTTTACTTTTGACTTTATACCATCAAGCAAAGAGAGTAATTTCTTGGCTGCCGAGATGTCATCATTGACATTTTTAATGACAAGGTATTCAAACATTACCCTCTTTCTATCGTTGACAGGAAAGTTTTTTACTGCGGTGATGATGGATGCAATATTGTACGCTTTGTTAATAGGCATTAGTGTTTCTCTCAAGTCATCATCTACTGCATGTAAAGAGATGGCAAGGTTGATTCCTAACTCCATCTTACCTAGTCTTTCTATCTTCGCAGAGAGCCCAGAAGTTGAGATGGTTTGTCTATGTGTTCCTATGGACATTCCCTCTTCATCGGAAAAGATTTTAACTGACTTGGCAACTTCTTTTAAGTTGTCAAGAGGCTCACCCATTCCCATGTATACAAGATTGACACGACGGTTGGCAGCGATGTCATTGTCTTTCTTAATCAAGCGTACTTGTTCAACAATTTC
Source organism: Sulfurovum sp. (assembly GCA_027066595.1). GTDB lineage: Bacteria > Campylobacterota > Campylobacteria > Campylobacterales > Sulfurovaceae > Sulfurovum. The sequence goes on along the minus strand of JAMONG010000018.1, from coordinate 117 downwards.
ACCCGCAGTAAGATTACGCATAAAACCACCCTTTGCAGTCAAACAAAACGCACATCCTACCTTGCACCCTACTTGCGATGAGATACAGACTGTATAGCGTTCCTGATGCTTTATAGA
>JAMONG010000017.1 GCA_027066595.1 Sulfurovum sp. | reverse complement strand
CTCATACCAAGCCCAGATGTAAAGACTTACGATATGAAACCAGAAATGTCTGCACCAGAGGTAGGAGAAGCCGTAGGTACTGCGATGGATGAAGCCTACGATTTCATAGTGGTAAACTTTGCCAATGGTGATATGGTAGGGCATACAGGGAATTACGAAGCAGCGTGTGAAGCAGTGAATGCGGTCGATACGGAGCTTGGTAAAATTATAACTAAGGCTAAAAATGATGGTTATAACATCGTGCTGACCTCAGACCATGGAAACTGTGAAGAGATGAAAGACAACCACGGGCATACACTGACCAATCATACTGTAGGTGAAGTATGGTGTTTTGTCTTAGCAGAGGGTGTCAGTGAAGTAAAAGAGGGTTGTGGACTGAACAATGTAGCACCTACAGTACTCAAACTTATGGGACTTAAGATTCCAGAAGAGATGGATGAGCCACTTATCTAATTTGACTTAATCTTTTTTTCATAGTATTATGAAGATAAACCATTTTCATAGGAGATATTATGGAAAAAAAGATAAAAAAATCTGTTGGAACATTACTTGCTCATATTATTAAAGTGGATAATAGAGATATAAAAAAAGAAGCCCCACTTTTTTGTGCTTTAATGGGACAAAATTTTGACTGTAGTCATGATGAAGCAGAAGCTTTTTTGCATAGCATTATAGACACAGAGTATGATTTAGATGAACATATTGTTATTATCAATCAAGCACTTGCAGAAGATAAACTTTCAAGGTTACATATTTTGGAACAGGTAAATCATATGATTTATTCTGATACGATTGCTCCTGATGATTACAAAATTTTTGAAGACATTAAAAATAAACTTTTTGAATGTTAGCTCTAAAGCCCTAAATGTTACAATATCTCAAATATTTTAAAGGTAAACAATGAAATTTACAGGAACAAACGTACTCGTTACAGGTGCAAGTAGAGGTATAGGGGCAGAGATAGCAAAAGGGCTTGCAGCTATGGGACTAAAAGTATGGGTAAACTTTCGTTCAGGTGAAGCTGAAGCTAAGGCAGTCAAAGCAGAGATAGAAGCAGCTGGGGGTAAGGCTGAAGTCATCGGTTTTGATGTGAGCAGTGAAGAGGCATTTGTTGCAGGGATAAAAAGCATCATCGAAGCAGATGGAGAACTTGCATACTTAGTAAACAATGCAGGCATCACCAAAGATGGTTTGGCTATGCGTATGAAGACGGAAGCTTTTATGGATGTGATTAATGCAAACTTAACCTCTACATTCATTGGATGTAGAGAGGCATTGAAAGTGATGCGTAAAAAGCGTTTTGGTTCAGTAGTAAATATTGCTTCTATTGTGGGAGAAACTGGAAATGCAGGGCAGACAAACTATGCTGCATCTAAAGGTGGGACTATCGCAATGACCAAATCATTTGCAAGTGAAGCTGCGACTTCTGGCATACGCTACAACACTATTACCCCAGGGTTTATAGCTACTGAAATGACAGAAGTACTTAAAGATGAGGTCAAAGAGGCGTTTACAGCTAAGATTCCTATGGGACGTTTTGGTAAGCCTTCAGAAGTAGCTGACGCGGTAGCATTTTTGCTCTCTGACCACGCTTCGTACATTACAGGTGAGACCTTAAAAGTAAATGGTGGGATGTTGATGTAATTTTGCTTTGCAAAATTACCTCTATTTATGATGTCTGTAAAAATACTCCTACTAGAAGATGACAAACTCTTTAATGAAACCCTTCAAGACTTTTTAGAAGAAGAAGGGTTTATACTTGATACCGTCCTTGACCCTTACTCTGCCCTCGATTTGACCTATGAAAATAAGTATGACCTCTATCTTTTTGATGTGAACTTACCGTATGAAAATGGATTTGAACTTTTAGAAAAACTGCGTAATGCAGGAGATATGACACCTACGATATTTATCACTTCACGTGATGACAAAGCTTCCTTGACCCAAGGGTTTACGCAAGGGGCTGATGACTACCTTACAAAACCTGTAGATTTGGATGAACTGCTCTTGCGTGTGAATGCGATACTTAGACGACAGTCTCGTAGCAAGATAGTACAAGTAGGAGCGTATACTTTTGATAGTATTACTAAAATATTGTATCAAGATGATGTGGCTTTAGAGTTGACACAAAAAGCATCTGAATTGCTTTTAGTACTTTTAGAGGGGCAAGGTAAAGTTGTGCCACTAGAGCAGATAAAAGAGCGTTTGTGGAGTAGCTCACAGATGGCGAGTGATGGGTCACTAAGAGTCTATGTGACGCAACTGAAGAAATATTTTCCTACGCAGATTCATAATGTAAGAGGTGTAGGGTATCAGATGAGTCTTGATGCGTAAAGAACTGGTTGTTGCGGCAGTTATCTATTTTGTCACTATCTTTACCTTGCTACTTGGTGTGTATAGGTTTCTAGAAAACTGGCATTTGAGTGAATTTAACTTTTTTATGGCAGGTATTTTGGTTATTTTGGTTGCTGTAGGTTGGGGGTATGTCTTGATGGCACTTATCTTTGCCCCAAACAAAAAAATGGAACATACCTTGACGACACTCACCAATGATATTATACATGAACTCAATATACCGCTTTCTACGATACAGGCAAATACTACGATGTTAAAAAAAGGCGTAGAAGATGAGAAGTCGCTCAAACGTCTACAACGGATAGATGATGCAAGTATGCGACTTAAAAAACTTTATGATGAACTAGTTTATGGCATACATAAGCAGATGCATACCATAGAAAAAGAACATCTTGATGTAGCAACGTTAGTACAGGAACGTATCAGTATTTTTGAAGAGCAACAACGCAATATATTTGAGATAAATGTATCATCTTTTGAAATAGTCGTAGACAAGATAGGCTTTGAACAGATGTTTGATAACCTTATCTCTAATGCCATGAAGTACTCTAAAAAGTCATCTGCTATTAGGGTCTCATTAGAAGAGAATATTTTAACCATAGAAGACAAAGGTATCGGGATGAGTGCCACAGAACTGTTACGTTTACATGAACGCTATTACCAAGCAGATGAACGTAATGAGGGGGAAGGCATTGGGCTTGCACTTGTGAAAAACTATTGTGATGAGATGGGTATAGAGATAAAAATACACTCTAAAAAAGATGTGGGTACAACCGTTTTACTTAATCTTTCAAAAGTTTCTGTCTAATTTAACACATAATTAACACTACTATGTGATACTCTCATTGTCGAAATAACTTAAAAGAGCCTTTATCTCCCTAAGGTTCTTTTTTAACACCTTATTAACATATTTCCGTCATAATACTCCCAAAAAAGACCTTATATCATGCAAAGACACGGACCTCGCCATTTTACTGCTTACGCGATTACCGCAGTCATTTATTTGGCAGTTATTTTTGTTATTTATTATTCCCAAACCCAGCATTTTGTCTCTTCTGAAGAGAGCCAAGAAAAAGTGATACAGATGTCTCTTTCTACTTTTGTACCTGAAGTAAAAGAAGAGATAAAGGAAGTTGTAAAAGAGGTTGTTGAAGAACAGATAGTTGAACCTGAGGTAAAAGAAGAGCCTAAAGTCGAAGAGGTCATACCTGAACCTGTAGTAGAGAAGGTTATTGAGAAAGTTACAGAGAAGCCAATCGTTAAGAAAAAGCCAAAACCTATCAAAAAAAGAGTGATTAAAAAACCTAAAAAAATAGTAAAAAAGAAAACAGTAAAGAAAAAAACAAAAAAACAAATAAAAAAAAGAGCAAGTAAACAACAGCTCTCTTCAAAACAATCAAAAAGTACACCAGCCCAGCGTAATCAATTTTGGTCTGCATTAAGAAGTAAGATTGACAGAGCAAAGTTCTATCCTCGTATTGCTAAAAAACGACGTATGGAGGGTGCTGTGAAAGTACGTTTTACCATTTTAGCTAATGGCAACGTAGGCAATATTTCTCTAAGTGGACCTAAAATATTTTATAGCTCTGCACGCAATGCAGTGAAAAAAGCTTTTCCGATTAATGCTAAAAAGTCTCCTATATCGCTACCAACAACCATCAATCTTACACTTCATTATCAAATACGCTAAACCTACAGTATAATTAACACTAATTTAACACTATTTTTCTAAAATCTTTAAAATTAATTTTGGAGATTGGGATGATAAAAAAAGTAATAACGCTTTCAGTGGTGTGTACCTTAAGTTTGCTGGCGGCTGAAGTTGAGTTAGAAGCCATTACTGTTGAGACACAGGTAGGCTCGGAGATTATTAAAGATGTGAGTGGGGAAGACATCAAGTCTGCAGACTTAGCAGATGCTTTGTTTAAGCAGTCTCCTTCAGTATCACTCGTAAGACGTTCAGGCATA
>JAMONG010000016.1 GCA_027066595.1 Sulfurovum sp. | reverse complement strand
CCCCATTTATCTTCCTTTTAATACTTTTAGTACAACTATATGCAGACGAAAAAGCCCACTGAAAATTATAGCCACCAAGTCTCCCCGTAACATCTAACACCTCACCTAAAAAGTAAAGCCCCTCTTCTTTTTTACTCATCATGGTCAGACTGTCTATTTCGGATGTTTCTACTCCACCTTTAGTTACTTCTGCCTTACTATACCCAAATGTACCCGCAGGAGCAAAAGTGTAAGAGCTTAAGGTATGTAGTTTATCTAATTCCTCTTGGTTAAGCTTATGGTATGGTTTATCTTCTAGGTTTAATTCTAGCAAAAATGCCTTAGTAACACGTTTAGGTAACGGCAAAAGTGAAGAGATTTGTTTTTTTGAACCTGTCACAGACTTCCAAGAAAAGTCTGGCACAAAGTCTACTTCTATCTTACCTTTTTCCCAATACAATGAAGCATCTAATACCGCAGGGCCACTTACCCCTTTATGTGCAAAGAGTAAAGCCCCTTTACAAACATCTTTTCCTACTTTTATGCTTACCTCTGTTGAGACACCAGAGAGTGTCTTAAAGAAAAACTGCTCTTTTTGGACAGTAAATCCTACCAAAGCAGGTGCTGTTTTTATGATGCTATGCCCAAAATGTTCAGCTACTTCATACCCTATAGGGCTTGCTCCCAAATTTGGGAAACTAAGTCCGCCAGATGCCACAACCACTGCTTTTGATGTATAGGTTTTTTTATTGGTTTTCACATAAAATATATCATCACGTTTACTTATAGAAAGTACCTGTTCAGTTAAACATATATTTTGTTTTTTAGCCTCTTTAGAGAAAATATCTAACAACTCTTTAGCAGAAGTTTTACAAAAGTACTGTGTCCCTTTACGTAGTTCAGGTTCTAAGCCTTGTCTCTCTAGCCATTTTAAAAGTGACTTTTCATTAAAAGACTTAAGTGAAGGTGCTATAAAATCTGCATCACCCAAGTAATACTCTGTACCCATCTGAGTATTGGTGATGTTGCACTTTCCCCCACCTGATATGAGTATTTTTGCACCTAATTTGGCATTAGACTCTAAGAGTGTAACTGTCTGTTTTGGAAGTAAAGAAGCCAGCATCAAAGCACTCGCCCCTCCACCTATAATAATGATTTGATTGTTCATGATGCAGTATTATATCTTAAGCTACACATAAACTACACGTAGATAGTCTATAGTTTATAAAAAAAAGGCTTCTCCTATGAATTTTGTATATAAAATGATTGCTTCTTTGATACTTATTGTAGGTATCACCTCTTCTACTTATGCTGCTGAAAAGTACGATACCACTGCATTTAGAACTGCAACAAAACTTTGCTCTGCTTGTCATGGTAGTGCATTTTATATGGCAAAACAGATAGATGACGATGACTGGGATTTTTACTTTAACACTGAAGGTAAACTAGAAAAACTCCATAAAGACAAGCCTGAAGGTCTTGTGGCAGTCACTTCTCCTCTTTTTGAAAAACGTAAAAAACGTCTCTTAAAGTTCTTTATCGCAAACTCTAAGTATTCTGGTGCTGTTAATGGGTGTGATGCAAACTTTTGTGGAACGAACCACTAAACATTTATAAAAGTTTCTTCTAATCTCTCTTTTGATATGATAAAATATTAAAAGAGAGGAGAAGCCTTATATTATGTACAAAGCATTACTACTTTTCATTGGTTTTTCTACCTTATGTTTTTCTAACCTTATTACTATTAGTGATAAACATGGAAATGTACTACAAAGTAAAGCTTTAAAACAGACTAAAAATGCTTCTCTCTCCCAAAAAGCCACAGAGTATTCTCTTCAAGCCATCTATGATGAACTTCACCGTGCTGAATACCTTGCACGTAAAGCCCAAGCAGCAAGACAAAGAGCAAAACGCATAGCCAAGGCACAAGAAGAAGCAAAAAAAGTAGGAAAAACATACCAAGTCTCTGCTCTTGATAAACAAAAACTTCTCGAAGATGCCAAATACTTTAAAGGAGGTAAATATGTCTGGGGTGGTACAACACCTGAGGGCTTTGACTGTTCTGGCTACGTACAATACCTCTACAGAAAACACGATATAAACTTACCGAGAACTGCATGGGCACAGTCTAAAAAAGGTCTTAACATTAGTAAAAATGAGTTACAAAAAGGTGATTTACTCTTTTTTCTTACGGACAAAAAACGTGGTATTCCTGTTACACATGTTGGTATCTATATAGGCAATGGAAAGTTCATCCATGCGGCTTCAAAGAAAAAAGGGATTATCATCTCCCCTATCACGCATGGCTCGTATGCAAAAACGTTTGTTTCTGCCAAACGTGTCACTTCTTAAATAATAGATTTAAAACTTATTGGTTCATTTTCTAAAACACAACCTACTCATAGTAAAATTTAATTTTAATATATTTATAAAGTAACACTCCGATAACAGATAGTATATTACAATATGCTACTTAATGGGAAAAAGGACATACCATGACAAAAACTTCATATTACCACTTATTTGCTTTTATCACCACGCTCTTACTTGTGGGTTGTGGCGGGGGGAGTAGTAGTTCTACTGCCTCTTCAGCATTAAACTCACCTACAAGTACTACGCAGTGTAGAGAGATAGCTCCTGTACTCAAAACCCTTCAAAAAACCTATGTTACATCTAAAGATGACTATGATACAACAAGAACTCTCTACAAAGGCTCAAAAGGCTCTTTTGATGATGACAAAGGTTCAGATGATAAAGGTTCTGACGACAAAGGCTCAAACGATGGTGGTGCACACAATGAAGGAAAGGCCTGTCTAAATTGTCATAGTTTCACCTCTGCAGGTACGGTATTTACTAGTCTAAATACACCAGATAATACACCTGGAGCTTTAGGTTACCGTATACAATTAAATGACTCTATCGTCTACACCAATGCTAGCTATGGGGTAGGAAATCAAATTACAAATGCTTTTCCTGCAGGAAACTATACAGCACATGTGATAGATGGTAATGGAAATATAGTCAATAGTTCTGCTCCTATGTCGCATGATGCCACAAGACGTAACTGTAATAGCTGTCACACGGCGACAGGAAACAGTGGTGCTCCAGGAAGAATCACTACTATGAAAGTAGCCACACCAACAACAGTGCCAACAGCACCAGCAACTACTGTCTGTGTCTCTTTCAATAGCAACGTCATGCCTATCTTAGAAGCCAGATGTAAATCTTGTCATGGTACTAACGGAAGATTTTCTGTGACCACAACAAATGCAACCTATGCAGAAATCACAGCATTACAAGCCAATGGAGCACAGTATATGTTAGATAAAGCAGCCAACACACAAGCACATGCTGGAGGAGCAATCATCTCCCCATCATCTGCTGAATATACAACCATCAAAGCATGGATTACTGAAGGTGCTATGAATAACTAAATTAAAAATACGCTCAAATAAGAGCGTATTTTAGTGACTTACCCCCCCCATTTTATTAAAAAATGGTTTATCCTAGTGAGGGTATGTGGTACTGTATCAAGGTGGATTACCGAAGAAAATGCCTGTGGTACAACACCCTAGATTCTCAAATTTAAATCAAAAACATCAAAAATTAAACCCACACTACCCTAAAATACTTTTCCTTATTTTTTACTATATTAAGAAGACTGTCCGTCTCTAACACATCTTACGTTGTAACTATTAGATTTAATGTTCCAATAGCTACGTCCATGATTGAAGTATATTATCCATGCATTACTTTCGTCACCAATATACGCACTAGACGACCAATAACCATTCAAAACTACATTTTGATAAACACTGTCTATCGCAGGATCTTTCTTATTTCTATCTGCAATAAAGTAAAGTTCGTTAACATTAGGAAGTCTCCAGTCACTTTTATTTCCAAGTGTGAGTACTTCACAGTAGTCTATAGCTTCTCTCCAGTTTTTTGTAATATTAACATCATCTTGCCACTGCAAGTTTGTACTGTTATCTGTCACTACCTGTATTGTGTTATCTCGGATAAAATCTGCAAAGAGACCTAGGCTCATTCCTACTGTTAATATAATTATATTTTTCATCTTTTTTCCTTGATGTTTATTTGATTTTCAATTTGTTGTAATGACGACCACCCCTACAACATAGAACCATACTATTTAATTTTTATCTCTGACACACCTAATATAACGACTAGTAGACTTATTGCTCCAATTTACTCCCCCCGAATAAAAGTTGACATCCCATCCACCATGTTCAACACCAATAATTGTAGTAGATGACCAATAAATGTACGAAACTACATTTTGAAATACTGTAGTATCTATCGCAGGGTTAAGTTTACTTCTATCTGCAATATTCATAAG
>JAMONG010000015.1 GCA_027066595.1 Sulfurovum sp. | reverse complement strand
CTGAAATCTTCATACCGTAAGTCTCTATGTGGGTAAAAATACGTGGTTCAACATTGGTATTTCTCATTCCATATTTACTTCTAAGTTTGTTGAGCTGTTTTCTGGTGATTTCAGTGTATCCTTTAGAATACTTTCTAGCTATCTCTTTGGCTATCTGTGTGGCTTTTTGTACATCAGAGTCAAAGGTTATCATAAAGTCTATGCCATCCCAAACCGTTTTGAGTCCAGCATGAGAGTAGTTTGATATCATATCAGTAAATATGAAGTTGTTTGGTATAAATACCATACGCCCTGCTCTTCTGTTAACCATGTATGAGGTTAAGGTAATATCTTCATGCATCGTCATACGAAGCATGGAAATATCTACGATATCACCTACATACTCTACACCATCACGTACAAACTTGACTCTATCCCCCACATGTATCGCACCACCTACCATGATGGTTGCCCAACCCATTAAAGACATAAACCAATCTTTCATCGCTATGGCGATACCTGCTGATGCGAAACCTAAGATAGTCACAAGATAAGAGATATTTTCAATATACGCAAGTAAAAGTGTAAAGATAGACAACATCACAAAGCCAATATTGAGTGCTTTGTTAATGGTATAGTATCTTTCATTATCAGACATATATTTGCGAACCAGATATTTGATAAAGAGTAAAAACAGAATAAAGAAAAGTATGATAGCACCAATCATAAAGAGTTTATTGAGCTCTTTTTTAATATCAGACTCTAATTTTGACTTTATCTCATCCATTTTCTTCAAATAGACGGTGTTACTGGTTTGGAAAATATCAACCACTGGTTCAAAGGTTTTTATCTCTTCTTGTGTATCTTTGTAGCCTTTAAGATAGGTTTCATTTTTAGGGTCATGCATGAGTAGTTCTCTAAAAAGCCCCTCTTTCTTTTTAAGGGTAGAGACAATAGCAGCTAAAGATTTATAACGTTTTGCATACTCTTCTTGATCAGAATTTAATTTTTTTTGATAAGATAAAGCACCAATGACAGCAATAGGATTACTCACTTCAGGAATATTATCAAAAGTTGGAGGGGTAAGAAATTTTTCAAAAGGATTATCTTCGTATTCTCCAAGTAAAGAGAGTTTCCCTTCTAATATTTTTTTCGTTTTTTTCGTTTTTTCCAATATTTCTTTTTGTTTTTTAGTAAGTTTTTTCTTTTTTTGTAGTGAAGTAATTTTTGAAGTAGTAATATGTTGCTGTTTTTTAAGTTCATTATATATCTGGTATGAACTGTAAATTTTCAACCATATATTTTCATCTAAAAGTTCTTTTTCTAAAGTATCTTTTTCTGCGAGTAGTATTTCTACTTTATTGTTGCTATCAAGTTTAGGGATATTTGTACTGTTACTATCAGATTGAGAGTACCCTACAGTGAGTGTGATAGTTAAGAAAAACCCTATAAAAATCAAACGCATATTTTTTCCTCAAAACCTTGAAGTACTTTTTTAACAATTTTTTCATCAATATTTGAAACCATTTTATGCTTACCCATGCCATTTGGTAAGATAAATTTAATGCTCCCCTTTGCAGACTTCTTATCTAAAAAGAAATGCTCATAAAAATCATCTACATCTTTTATCACATACTCTGTGGGTAAATTGGCAGACTGTAAAAAGGCTTTTACTTCGTCTGCTTCTTCTTGTGTAAATAAATTAAGCTCTATAGCCAAAGCATTTGCCATGACGATACCGATGGCTACAGCTTCCCCGTGTAAGTAGGTTTTGTAGTTGGTTTCATTCTCTACCACATGCCCAAAGGTGTGTCCATAGTTTAGCACCGCACGGATGCCTGCTTCTTTTTCATCTTGGTTTACGACCCATGCTTTAAGTTCAACCGATTTACGTATCATCTCTTTGATGGTGTCTACATTGTTTAAGTCTGCACTCTGTAAGTAGGTGAAAAAATCTTTGTTAAACATAACCGCCATTTTGACCACTTCAGCAACCCCCGCTGCAAACTCACGTGGAGGTAGTGTTTCTAAAAAACTTGGGTCGATATAGACAGCTTTTGGTTGGTAAAAAGCCCCTATAAGGTTTTTACCATATTTGTTATTTACACCTGTCTTTCCACCAACACTTGCATCTACTTGGCTAAGTAGTGTGGTAGGTATCTGTATAAAGTCTATCCCTCTTTGGTAGAGGCTTGCTGTAAAACCAGTCATATCGCCTATTACCCCACCACCAAATGCAATGAGTAGAGACTTCCTGTCTAGCTTTTGTTCAAAGCATTCTCCTAATATATCTTCAACGGTAGACAAAGTTTTATACTCTTCCCCATCGGGGATGGTTACCACATGCAGTTGTGTCGCAGAGAGCTTTGAAAGCAGTGTATCTAGGTGATGCCCTGCTACAGTTGGGTTGGTCACCACTACAACAGAAGTGTCAAAAGTAAGTGTGGGAAGTGTATCAATAGTGATATCATATGTTATATTTTGAGTTTGAGCCAATTCGATAGGGACAATCATCGCGTAAAAACCTTGTTAAATTCTAATGGTTTTTATTTTATCTTATTTGTTATTAAGTATCGTTGTTAAGGGCAGTAAGCCCTTTTAACGAAAGATAATTTTATCCTTCTACTATAGCAAAAGGAACAAGCAGTTTTGGATGTCTATTAGTTGTTAAGATAAAATCTTGAACTTTTGAAGAGATAATTTTTCTAAAAGTATCACCATTGAGACGTGCTTCAAAAGGAGCAATCTGTAAAATATTTTGCATATTTGAGAGTTCACGTATAGGATTTGCCACTTTTTGTTCAATTTTAATATCCATATTAAAAATATGTGTAAGCGTTTCATAATGCTCTACAATCATCTTTCTGCTCTCAAACTCTCCATCTGGATCAAAATCACCTAGTGTTAAGCTAAGTCCTAAGGTTTCAGAGATGTCAAAAGCGGTAGAGGAAATGGACTCCATTTTTTCATTTTCACTCATAAGTATTACTGAGCTTTTGGTATCTATTAATGAGCTATTACCAAATAAATAGACCAACTTTTTTGAGTTGTAGAGGCTATCTTTAAGCCTATCAGCTTCAAATGTAGGTATTGAATTCATAACAAGTCCAATGTTATATTCATGAATATCAAATTCAATAATACTTGCTACAGTTTTATCATTATATGAAACAGAGATACTTACTTTATCTGATTCATATGTTTTAAGTTTATCTAATAATGCAAAATCATTTTGATGTAAAATACGTACAAAAAGTTCTTTTTCATCAAGTTTATCAAGCAGATAAACAGCTTCATTTATGTATTTGATAGCATTTATTTTGTCATATCTAAAATCTAAAATAAGATAGATATTTTTACCAAATGGTTCTGGAAAAAGTCCCATACGTTTATTAATCGTTTTATAGACACCATCAAGGACAATGGGCTTCCCCAATATGAGCAGTGTATCATTAGGTTTAATCATTGTAGTATTTGTTGCTAGTATCTGCTTTTCATCACGGTATACAGCAGCTATCTTCCACTTACGTTGTAAGATAGACCCTATATGTCTATAGGCATAGGTTGACCCAAAAGGTACATGAACCTCCATAATCTCACCTTTTCCCAAGCCTACATTTTGAGCGACTAGTGGTACATTAGGAAGTTGGTCATAAAGGTGTGCCGCTAACAGAGCATCTGTATGTACTATGGTAATGTTTTCTTGGTTCTTACCAATCTCATCATTATCCCATTGGTTGACCAGTACTATGCGCATTTTAACATTAATGAGTTCAATATTTTTAAGCACATAACGGGCATCTTCTATGTCATCCATCACTATGAAAATATTGGAGAACTTTGTTTCTGACATAATACGTGAGAGTTTTGAGAAACTTGTAGGATCAGCATCAATAAGCGTAACATTTTTCCCAATCTTATCTGGAGTAGTATCTGCTTTATAGCAAGTGACATGGTATTGGTTTTCTGCCACCCTATTTTTACTTACCCAATCGATAAAATGTTTAGCGATGCTACCACTAGCTAAAATTAATATATTTTTTATAATACATCCTCATACTCTTTTAGATATAATTTCTCAATTATTTTAGGGAGTTATTATATCACAATGGAATTTCAGATAGATAAAACAGACGGCAAGGCACGTGCTTGTACGATAAAAACAGCCCATTCTACCGTACAAACACCAGTCTTTATGCCTGTAGGCACGGTAGGTGCAGTAAAAACCTTAGATGCGATGGACTTAGCTACCTTCATAAAGCCAGAGATAATTTTAGCCAATACCTACCATATGTATATACGCCCAGGAGACGAAGTCGTAGCCAAGATGGGTAAACTGCATGGTTTTACAAAGTACCCTAAG
>JAMONG010000014.1 GCA_027066595.1 Sulfurovum sp. | reverse complement strand
ACAAATACAAAAAAGAGGTAGATGAGATAGATACACAAACACGTAACAAATTTAATCTCTATGTGCAGGTGGCAGATGAGTCAGTTTAGTTTTGAATATCCGTTACTACTGTTAGTGGTTTTACTCTTTGTAGTGTGTGCAAAGTTCTGTAAAGAACGTAGCAGGGCACTCTTTTTCCCTCATGTCAAAACACTTATGGCACAAGGAAACAGCAACTCCTCTTTACTCAACATCGTAAAGTGGGTGGGTATCATAGCAGCAGTTATCGCTTTGGCTTCACCTGTGATAACAAAGTCTTACAGTAACTCTAAAAAAGAGGGGCGTGACATTGTGCTTATCTTAGACTCATCTGACTCTATGCGTCAACCCTTTGATGCAACCTACCGTTCTAGATTTGAAGTTGTTAAAGAGGTGGTGGGTGACTTTATACAAAGACGTAAAGATGACCGTATAGGTATGGTGACGTTTGCAGATATTGCGTTTATCGCTTCACCTTTGACCTTTGAGAAGAAGTTTTTAACAGACATTACCAAGATGCAAAAGATGGGCATAGCAGGGAAACGTACAGCGATTAACGATGCCATCGTGCAGAGTTATAACCTGCTTTCAAAAAGTAAAGCCAAGTCTAAAATAGCCATCTTGCTCACTGATGGGGTAGACAATATGTCTAAAGTCCCTTTTCAAGATGTAAAAAACCTGATAGAAAAGCGTGACATAAAGCTTTATGCCATAGGTATAGGTGATGAGCGTGACTATAATGGGGCATACTTAACCGCATTGGCAGAGGCAGGAAAAGGTTTGGCATTTGGAGCAAGAGATGCCAGTACGCTTAAACAAATCTATGATGAGATAGATAAACTCGAAGCCACAAAGATAGATGATAAGAAGATAGTACAGCATACCTACTTGTATATCTATCCACTCTTTTTGGCGATATTGAGCCTTATTTTATTTATCTATTTACGTAACAGTAGAGGAGTGTAGCATGACATTTGTGAATCCACAGTTTTTTTGGGCTTTACTCATTCCGTTTGTTGTCTTTGCTTTTTTGATTAGCACAAACAAAGAGAGGCTCTCTAGGGTATTTGATGAAAAGGTACTTAAACGTTTGTCTGCTACAGATGAGTCTATGCCGATGGTAGTACGCAACATCTTGATGCTTATAGCCATTTTTTTAATGATAGTCGCCATGGCACGTCCTGTGATGGAAAAAGGGGATAAAAAGGTAGAGGTAGAGGGCTTAACCCTGCTTAGTGCACTGGATATTTCAGGTTCTATGCGAAGTAAAGATGTCTATCCTAACCGTTTGACCTTTGCTAAAACCAAGATGGCACAGTTTTTTGATGCGATGCCAAGTGATGAGATAGGGGTGGTTGCTTTTGCCTACAGCCCTTTTGTCTTAGCCCCATTCTCTTCAGATAAAGAGACCTTGAAGATGATGGTAGAGGGAGTCGATGACTCTTACATCAACATGGGTTCAACAGACTTTTCTGCTTTGGGTGAGTTGGCAAATACACTACTAGAAGAGAAGAAGCCAAAGGTGTTGGTTTTGTTCACTGATGGTGGAGATGAAGAAGCTATCGCAGGCTTTGCAGACATTTTAAAAGCCAATGAGATAGACCTTTATGTTGTACTCATAGGTACAGACAAAGGTGCTCCAGTGCTTGATGAAAATGGCAAACCTTTTACACAACAAGATGGCACTATAGCCATTACTCAGCGTAACGATGCCTTGGGTGAGTTAGCCAAAGAAAATGGTGGGGCTTATGTGGTAGCGAGTAACGGTAAAGAAGACATCACGCAACTGGTGGATGTTATACGAGGAAAATACAAAAACCAACAGCAAGGTGAAGTGGTAATCAAAGAGCGTATAGAGTATTTTTACTATCCGCTTGGACTTGGATTACTCTTTTTGTTGATAGCATTTTCTTCGATGCCTAGAAGGAGAGAAGTATGATGAAGTTATTAGGAATTATAGTGGCTATGGGTATGTTGTTGCATGCAGGGATTACAGACTTTAAGACTATAGAAAAAGCGACACAGGCGTATGATGCCAAAGAGTATACAAAAAGTGCTAGTTTGTTAAAATCTTTAGATGCTAAAAGTCCTCAAAAACAGTATGATTTAGGTAACGCACTCTATAAAAGTAAAAACTATGATGCTGCACTTGAAGCCTATGAAAAAGCAGAGGGTATAGAAGAATCAACACGCTTACACAACATAGGAAACAGTCATTTTCAAAAACAAGAGCTAGACAAAGCCATAGAGTCGTATGAAAAAGCTTTAAAACTAAAAGAAGATGAAGATACGAAGTTTAACCTTGAACTTGCAAAAAAACTTAAACAGAAAAAAGAAGAAGAGAAAAAGAAGCAAGAGCAAAAAGATAAAAAAGACGATAAAAAGAAAGACCAAGATAAGAAGAAAGATGACAAAAACAAAGACGACAAGAATAAAGATAATAAAAAACAAAACAAAGATAAAAAAGATCAGAAAAAACAAGATGATCAAAAAAAGAGTGACAAGAAGAAAGAAGACAAAAAGAACGAAGATAAAAAAGACAAAGGCAAGAAAAAAGACGATAAGAAAAAAGATGGCAAAAAGGACAAAGAACAGTCCGATAAGAAAAAAGAGCAAAAACCTAAAGATAAAAAGGGTGACAAAGAAGGCACTCAGTCTAAAGAGCAAAAGAAAAAGAGTAAAGAAGAGAAGATCAAAGAACAAGAGTTAAAGCGTCTTATGAAAAAGATGCAAAAAGGTAAAACCCCTACGATGATGTATCAGATGGGTGAGAATAAAAAAGGTCAAAAACAAGGAGATATTAAACCATGGTAAATTTCAAAAAAATATTATTTATACTATTTACTATTCATTATTCACTATTCACACTATTAAATGCAGCGGGTGTCAAAGCAACTGTAAACACAGTAGAAACAGTCAAAGGTAACCCTGTAACCTTACGTATAAAAGCGACAGGAGGTTCTGCTGCTTTTCCTAATATTTTGATGGTGGGTGATGCTCCTGTGACAGGTACATCTACATCAAGCAGTAGAAATTTAAGTATGACAAATGGTTCGGTGACTACAGAAGTAAGCACCACTAAAGTCATACAGTTCATGCCTGAACATGATATGACTATTCCCTCTTATGCGGTCAATATCTCTGGTAAAAACTATAAGACAGACCCTATAAATATTAAGGTAGTCAAGTCAAATGCTCCAACTACACAAGGCAATGCACTCTTTAAGTTGGATATGCGTGCTAACAAAACCAAGGTACATGTAGGTGAGTCTTTTATGGTGACAGTTTATTTTTCACTAAGAAATGATGTAAGACTCTCACAAGAGGTGCAGTATACACAGCCAAATCTAGCTGATTTTGTCGTAGCAGACACGGGTGAGCAAAAAGCCTACATCAAAGGTAACTACCAAGTACAAGAGGTACGTTACATTGTGACACCTCAAAAAGAGGGTAACTTTACCATCTCTCCTGCACAAGCTAAAGTAGGTGTGCCAGACAACAGTAGAAGAGACATCTTTGGTATGAGTTTTGGTACAAAGTGGTATCAAACAGCATCAAATACACTAAACATAGAAGTACTCCCACAGGCAGTAGAGTCTGACCTCATAGGTGAGTTTAGCGTCAAAGCAACACTAGACAGCCAAGAGGTAAAAGCCAACAAACCTGTAAACCTTACGGTGCATATAGAGGGCAAGGGTAATCTAGCAGGCTTTGAGTACCCAAAATACGAGATAGACGGTGTCACAGTCTATAGCGATGAAGCAAAGGTAGATACCAAAGTGATAGATGGCGAACTCTATAGTATGTATACGAAAAGTTTTGCGTTTATTTCAGAGAATGACTTTAGCATTCCAGAGCGTACTTTTAGTATGTATGACACCAAAGAAGAGAAACTAAAAGAGCTTAAAGTCCAAGCGTTTGATATAAAGATAAAAGATGCCAAACCTAGCAGTACACCAACAACTGCTACCTCACACGGTGTAGTACAAACCAACACACCAAAAAAGGTAGAGACCAAAGAGGTCATCGTAGAAAAAAAGGTAGAGGTAGAACGTGTGGCATGGTGGATGCTCGCTCTTGCTTTTGTGCTAGGTGCAGTGTTTATGTATGGGCTACGTTTCATCCCTACTAAAAAACAAAAACCATACAAAGAGTCAGAAGCCCTTAAAATCCTCTACGGACACATGGGTGAAGACAGCGAAATAGAAGAGATGGTACGTAAACTCTATGCGAAAAAGAATGGCGATAAATCGGTGCAGATAGATAAGAAAAGGTTGCGTGAGTTGATTAATAAGGTACAAAAAACGTAATACGTTAATACTTTTTCTCTCAACTAT
>JAMONG010000013.1 GCA_027066595.1 Sulfurovum sp. | reverse complement strand
ACACATCCATCAAACAAGGTATGGTCATCCTTAAAGAGGGCAAATCAAACAGTGAAGTAAAAGCCTTTTATGACTTTATCTTAAGTCCAAAAGCAAAAGAGATTTTAACTTCTTATGGGTATCATCTGTTATGATAGATTTTGCACCTTTTATACTCTCTTTTAAACTGGCAGGGTTAACGACACTTATTCTTTTTCTGCTGGCTTTGCCTTTTGCTTGGTGGCTTTCACAGACACACGCCAAGTCTAAGCCTGTTTTAGAGGCTATTACGGCACTGCCTATCGTACTTCCTCCTTCTGTGCTTGGGTTTTACATTTTGGTGGTACTTTCTCCTAACGCAGCAGTGGGTGGGTTTTTTGAAGATGTTTTTGGTGTAAAATTGGTCTTTTCATTTACAGGGTTAGTGGTGGCTTCGTGTTTTTATTCACTCCCTTTTATGGTACAGCCTTTGCAGAGTGGTTTTGAGTCTTTAAACAAACATATGCTCGAAGCCTCATACCTTGCAGGAAAGTCTACACTCCAAACCATTTGGTATGTGGCACTGCCTAACATGAAGCCTGCACTTATCACGGCTCTTATCATCACCTTTGCACACACTGTGGGTGAGTTTGGTGTGGTACTTATGGTAGGAGGTAGCATACCAGATGAGACAAAGGTTGCTTCTGTAGCTATCTATGAGATGGTAGAGGTGATGGAGTATGGCAAGGCTCACATCTATAGTGCCATCATGGTAGCCATGAGTTTTGTGGTGTTGCTTTTGGTGTATGTTTTTAACCATAAACAAAAAAAGATAGGCATCATTTAATGTTACATATACATATAAACAAAGTGTTACATGGTAGCCAAGGTGAGATGTCTTTAGAGGTAAATCTTGACATTAATGAGGGTGAGTTTGTGGTGCTTATGGGTGAGAGTGGTGCAGGAAAGACCACGCTACTTAGGGTACTAGCAGGGCTTGAAAAGAGTGAGGGGAGTATACGTGTAGAGGGGAAGTCTTGGAAAGAGATGTCTCCTCAAAAAAGAGAGATAGGTTTTGTCTTTCAAGACTATGCACTTTTTGAGAACATGAGCGTAAAAGAGAATCTACTTTTTGTAAGAAAAGATAAAGCTTTAGCAGAGAAACTTCTCACGCTCACAGAGCTAACAGCACTCTCTTCTCGTAATGTAAAAAGCCTTAGTGGTGGACAAAAACAGCGTGTAAGTCTCTGCCGTGCGATGATGAACAGACCCAAACTCCTACTGATGGATGAACCACTCTCTGCACTCGATGCAAACATGAGAAAAAGACTTCAATCTGAAATAGCCAAACTCCATAGTGCTTTTGGCACAACGACCATCATGGTAAGCCATGATACAGAAGCTTCCTATGCTTTGGCAGATAGAATCATCGTCCTCTCACAAGGAAAAGTGATACAAGATGGTAAAAAAGAGGATATTCTTCAAAAGAAAACGACAGTTACGTATGCGTTAAAAGAATAAAAAACTTATAAACAAAGGATAAAAAATGGCATGTGATTTATGTGGAAGCAAAGAGGGGTTACTTAAGTATGTAGTAGTACCAAGAGAAGATACGATAACTATATGTAGCACCTGTGCTGCAAGTATAGATGACCCCACGACTAACGAGAAGCACTGGAATTGTCTTCATGACTCAATGTGGAGTGAAACACCAGCCGTGCAAGTCATGGCATTTAGACTACTGACTAAACTTAATGCACAAGAGCAGTTAGAGATGATGTACTTAGATGAAGATGTCAAAGCATGGGCAAATGAGGGCTTAGAAGCAGAAAATGCAGAGCCAACACGTGATGCCAATGGTCAGATACTTGTAGAGGGAGACTCGGTAAGTATTATCAAAGATTTACCCGTTAAAGGTGCAGGGTTTACTGCAAAACAGGGAACTTCGGTTAAAAACATTCGTATGGCTCCAGGTGACCCTACGCACATCCAAGGACGTGTAAACGGCACGATGATTTTCATTAAGACGGAGTTTCTGAAAAAGCAGTAAACAATTCAGCAACATTTATAGGGTATAATTTGTAATATTCAGGGGAGAATAATATGAATGCACTGTTAGAGTACCAGTTAAAGAGTATAGGTTACGATGGTTCACTAGATGAATCACAAATATTAGCTTTATTTAATCAAGTGAATGAAGCCTATAAAAAATCAGATGAAAATAGCTCTTATCATCGTAAGATGCTGGATATGGCTAAAATGAGAGTCCAAGAACTCTCACTGCGTTTAAATAGTGAAAATCATAATAATATCTCTCAAGCAGAAAAAAAATATAACAGACTACTTCTTAACCTCCAACCTTTTTACTTTTTTTATGCTAAAAGCAAAGAAGGACGTTTCACTTCTGTAAGTGATTCTATTTCAAGCATGTTAGGTTTTACAGCACAAGAGTTTATCGATAAATATAGTGACCATTTTACCCATGGATTAAAGTCAGACATAGAGACAAAAATGTTAGTTTCTGAATATGGGTTTAATGTACCTTATGAAATAAGTTTAAAAAACAATCAGGGTATTTTATGTCACTTGGAAGTCACAGAGTTTCTTATTTTTAATGATAAAAATGAAATTTTAGGGATAGAAGGTATCGTAAGAGATATCACAGAACAAACAGCAACCAAAAATAGAATATCAAGTATGCTTTATCGTGATACATTGACAGGTATATCAAATCGTTTACATCTTGAAATATTAATGGAACAACTAATCATAGATAATTATGCAAAAGACAATACCTTTGCTATGCTATTTTTAGATTTAGATCATTTTAAACATATTAATGATACTTTGGGGCATGATATTGGTGACATACTTTTACAAAAAGTGGCCGATAATATTAGTGGTATTATTAGCCCCCGTGATATTTTTGCACGCATTGGTGGTGATGAATTTGTAATTATATTTAAAGATATTGATAAGACGGTACTTATTGAGACTATTGAATATCTTATAAAACTTATACATCAACCAATTATGGTGCATGAGTATGAGTTGAGTGTCACTGCAAGTATAGGTGTGGTACGGTACCCTGAAGATGGTACTTCTACTGTAGACCTCATGAAAAGTGCAGATATTGCCATGTACAAATCAAAAAGTAGAGGACGTAATAACGTAACCTTTTATGAAAAGGGATATGATAAGTCTATCTACACAGAGATGGGGTTGGTGCAAGATATGTCAACGGCATTGAAAAATAATGAATTTATTTTGCACTATCAACCCAAGGTATCGGTTAAAAGCAATATCGTTGTGGCTGCAGAAGCCTTGATACGATGGAAACATCCTACCTTTGGATACATTACGCCAGATACATTTATCCCTTTGGCTGAAAATACAGGGCTTATTTTGAAGTTAGGAAGATGGATAATACAAGAAGCCTGCCAATCAATAGCTGCTTTTAATCTTTCTAATCCCTTTAAAAAATTAAGTCTCTCTATTAACATTTCTATCAGACAATTTCAACATGAAAACATGTATGAAATACTTAAAGAAAATATAGAACGTTTTGGCATTGAGGGGAATCAAATTTCATTAGAGATTACAGAAAGTATCATGATGGAAAACCATGAACAAATGGCTGGAAAGCTTGACAAAATTAAAAGTTTAAATGTGGGTATCTCATTAGATGATTTTGGTACAGGGTACTCTACACTCTCTTACCTGAATAGGCTTTCTATTGATGAGTTAAAGATAGATAAAGCTTTCGTAGATGCCATACCTAAAGTAGGTAGTTCAGAACATGAAAGTATCGTATTGGACACTATCATTGCTATGGGAAAAACGCTTAATATGTCTGTGGTTGCTGAAGGTGTAGAACATGAGTACCAACGGCAGTATTTAGAAGATAAAGGGTGTGATATATATCAAGGATTTTTGTTTTCTAAGGCATTACCAAAAGAAGAGTATATCTCTTCTCATGTGATGTAGCTACTTCACTAAAAGTTTTTCTATATCTTTACTCATCTCTTTTGGTTTGGTAGCTGACCCATAGCGATCTATGACATTGCCTTTCTTGTCTATAAGAAACTTTGTAAAGTTCCACTTTATAGCTTTAGTGCCGAGAAAACCCGTCGCTTCAGACTTTAGAAAAACATAAAGTGGATGGGTGTTATCTCCATTGACTTCTATTTTTTTAAAAAGCGGGAAAGTGACACCAAAGTTTACTTTGCAAAAGTTTTGTATCTCTTTTTCACCTTTAGGTTCTTGTCCTCCAAATTGATTACATGGAAATGCCAGTATCTCTAAACCTTTTGACGCATACGTTTGATAGAGTTTTTCCAAACCCTCATACTGTGGTGTAAAACCACACTCACTAGCGACGTTCACCACTAAGATTACTTTATCTTTGTATGTTGACATT
>JAMONG010000012.1 GCA_027066595.1 Sulfurovum sp. | reverse complement strand
CTCTAACTCACCACTTTTATCTCGTAACTCATAATAATTTTGATTGCCTTGTATTTCTGTAAGAAACTTCAAGTCTTCTTTAGAGATAGATTTGAGTACATCAGGGTGTATACTACGCTTGGTAAGGTATTGAGAAAATGTTTCACCTTTTCTCCATTTTTGCAAGGTAAGTGTTGCACCAAAAAGGGTATTTATCATTAAAATAACGATGACTAAACTTTTAAAAAACTTCATTCTTTATCTACATACCCTCACTTAATATTTGGGCATCATTATAACCGAAATAGGTTAATCTCTTAAAGTGATTATTAAACTTTTACTATATTACTTGTATAATCACTCTAATATCTATACTAAAGGATCGCTATGCGTAAAATAGCCTTATTTGCACTACTCTCTTTGCCCCTTTTTGCAGGTTTTTTCCCCTCATCTGTACATACTTCTATCAAGTCTGCTGAGGGAACAGCTATCATGCTACAAAAGCCATTTCCAACCAATGGCATGTCAGGGGTTATCGTTCATAGCTATGGTAATGGACTGACTGCCATTACCTCACGTATTAAACAAATTTCATCAAAGGGTGCTACAGCTCTTGTAGATGCTGATATTGTGCATCACGATGAACTTCCTACCATTAACACCGCAGTCAGTAAAGGAGATAAAGTCATCGGTGGTTACCTTTATAACAATGTACTCCTCATCGCACCTGATGCCGACACCTATGCCAAAATCGTCAAATCACATAACAAAAAGTGGATACACCCAGACCTTTTTGCACTCTATCTCTCTGTAGAGGGAGAAGAAAAAGTAACCAAAGAAAACCTCTCTCATTTTGCCAAAAAGTATCAAATAGGACTTGTCTACATCGTACGTAAAGATGCTGCTGTACTTATGGATCCTATCTCAGGACAAATTGTCTCTAAGAAATCTATCTCTAATCTTCCTGCACAAGGACAATTTCCCTTTTATATGCGATTTAAAAAGCTAGAAAGTGGTTGGTTTGGAAGTGAAGCAAAAGGTGAATACTACAACATGGTAGGTAAGATTTAATGCTAGACAAGAAGCATATCAAGCACTTTGAGAAGATAGTAGGAGATGACAATGTCTACTCTGACAAGGCACACCTCATCGCCTACTCTTATGATGCTACACGTACACGCTTCGAGCCTGAAGCAGTGGTTTTTCCGAGACATGAAGAAGATGTCTCTTCTATACTAAGCTACTGTAATGAACAGGGCATCGTCATTACACCACGTGGTGCAGGTTCTGGTTTTACAGGTGGTGCACTTCCTACTAACGGTGGCATCATCCTTGGTATGGAAAAACATATGAACAAGATACTTGAAATTGACCTTGAAAACATGGTTGCAGTCGTACAACCAGGTGTCATCAACATGGACTTACAAAAAGCAGCTGAAGAGATAGGTCTTTTTTACCCACCAGATCCTGCAAGTGAAGAGTACTCTACGCTTGGTGGAAATGTAAGTGAAAATGCAGGAGGAATGAGAGCTGCAAAATATGGCATTACCAAAGACTACGTCATGGCACTGCGTGCAGTACGTGCCAATGGTGACATCATAAGAGCAGGTAAACGTACCATTAAAGATGTAGCAGGGTACAACACTGCAGGTATTCTCATCGCTTCAGAGGGTACACTTGCCGTACTTACCGAGCTTACGCTTAAGCTCATACCTAAACCCAAGTTTACCAAAGGCTACATGGGTATCTTCCCATCGGTTGACGATGCGATGAATGCTGTTTTCAAATCGTTAGCAGGGGGAGCAAATCCTGTGGCTATGGAGTTTATGGATGCCCTTGTGGTTCAAGCACTTAAAGAGAAACTTGGCATCGACCTCCCAGCTGATGCAGGTGCTTTACTCATAGGTGATGTCGATGGTAATGTACCCGAAGAAGTAGCCTTTCAACTCGAGACACTTGAAGCCTCTTTTAAAGAGAACAATGCCCAAGAGTTCATCATAGCTCACGACAAAGAACATAGAGATGAACTTTGGGTAGCCAGACGAAACGCCTCACAATCCATTACGATATTTGGTTCTAAAAAGCTTAATGAAGACATTTCAGTCCCCCGTTCCATGCTACCTAAAGCACTCAAAGCCATTTATGCCATTGGCGATAAATATAACTTTAAAGTACCATGTTTTGGACATGCAGGAGATGGAAACATTCATGTCAATGTGATGGTAGATGGTTCAAACCAAGAAGAACTAGACAAAGGACATCAAGCCATCGAAGAAATCTTCCAAATGGTTGTAGATATGGGCGGTACACTCTCTGGAGAACATGGTATCGGTACATCTAAAGCACCTTTTATGGGGATTGCTTTTAATGAAATGGAGATACAACTCTTTAGAGACATTAAAAAATCATTTGACCCTAACAACATCTTAAATCCAGGAAAAATGGGATTACCAAGCTAAGATGAACAAAAACATTCAATTCAAGGTACTCTTTAAAAATTATTATCTTTTTATCAGAGATTTTTTTAAAGATCTCTTTGATGATAAATTAGGGCACTATGCATCAAGCCTTAGTTGGAGTACTATTTTTTCTATCATTCCTCTTTTGGTTATATTTCTCTCTATTTTTACACAGATGACTCTGTTTGATAACATCTATGAAAAAGTAGAACAACTCATCTTCTCTAACCTCATGCCTACAGACTCCAAAGTCATCATGGAGTACATAAACACTTTTATGCAAAACTCTGACAAATTAGGCTACGTAGGTGCTTTTTATGTCACCTTTGCAGCGATTATGTTTTTTAAAAATTATGATTATATTGTCAATGCTATTTTTGATGCACCCTCCCGTACCTTTTGGCAAGCCATTAAAACTTACGTTTTACTGCTTATTATTTTGCCTGTTTTGATGGCTAGTTCTTTCTTTTTATCGAGCTTTATACAAGGATACTTAGATAAAACCAGTTTTACCAGTTTCATTCATCTTTATAGTTTTTTACCCTACCTCATCGTATGGATGATATTTTATGTCGCATACCAACTCTCTGCCAATGTACACATAGAAGTCTCAGCTGCGGTGATAAGCTCTTTTATCGCTTCTTTAGTATGGTACTTAAGTAAAAGTGCTTTTGTCTTCTATGTTATCCATAACAAGACCTATGCCAGTATCTATGGTAGCATCTCCACCATACTCTTTTTCTTTTTATGGATTTATATCTCGTGGGCTATCTTTATACACGGTTTAAAGTTCTGTGACCTACTCAACAAAGACGAAGAGATAGAACATATATAACACCGATAATGTCACTAACAGATAGAACACCCTACGAAACCATATCGCCCCTATAGAGAGTCCCATATACCCAAACACAAGCCATGGTGACAACAACTGTTCTGTTCCATTTTGAGGAAGCCAAAAGAGCCATACCAAAGCAGCATCAAATACACCTCCCCAACCTACTATATGAAGTAGCATAACTAACGGGTAAAAAGGTACAAAAAGAAGTGAAAGCAGTGGTGAAAATAACTGGTAGCCACTTGTCATAGGAAATACCCCATGTACAATGGGTAACATCAACATAAATATCCCCACAGGGATTACCATAAAACTTATGAGCCATTTGCTCCACTGTTTTGTGTATTGGAGCAGTAAAAAGATATAAAATACCCCTGCTACCGAAAGCCAAAAAGAGAGTGATACTAACAAAGAAGGAAATAAAACCGTTAAAAGTAAAAATACAGAAGTCAAAAATGTAAAACTTAATAGTTCCATCCCTAACAGTAAAACTGCCCACCCTACCAATACCATCGCATAAGAGCGAAGGAGTGAGGGAGGAAAACCTACAAACCAAACATAAAGACCAAGTACAAGCATCGCTACTAACCCTACATCAAAAAGAGCATGACGGTAAGGGAAGAACCTTTGTTGGAAAGGTCTATAGATAAGTAACAACAAACCATATACCAAACCCCACAGTATTCCCAAATGAAAGCCACTCAGTGCTACAAGATGACTCACCCCAAGTAAGGCTATCTTCTCACGTAACATTGGTTCTATGGGCGTAGCAAAAAAGATAGCATTATAAAAAGATGTCAATGCACTCGTGTTATGTTGCCCCTCTACCTTTTCAAGTAGTTTGTCTTTAAAAATTCTGGGTATTTTTTCTTGATGTTTTATCTTGCTTTTGACATAAAATGTACCAAGGTACTCTCTAAACCCAATGCCCTCATTTGGAAAAAGTTGTAACCGTAAGCGTTTATGGTTAAAGTTCTCTTTTCTATGGCTAGTGGTATAAAAAGTAAACCCCTCATCACTCTTTAGTTTTAAGACTTTATAGCGTTTAGTGTTTTTGGTTTTTTCATACGAAGTTATCACCGTTGCATAGGTATAGTAAAAAGGTTTGGAGATAAATGTTTTGTAACTTTGGTACTCAAATGCAAGTCGCACGAGCAAAAGCATTAACAATGCTAAGGCAAAAATGACAAAACTTTTTACTTCAGGGAAGAGTTTA
>JAMONG010000011.1 GCA_027066595.1 Sulfurovum sp. | reverse complement strand
CTCTTAAAAACAGACCTAGGTCTTGGACTATGGAAAAGTCTATTAAACATTTTATAGAAAACATTAATCATGTGTTGTATATGGAGTCGATGGAAGACTATGAGCGTGAAGAGTTGGTCACGACACTTACACTTGTGGTAATAGAGGGTGACAGGCTTTATGGTGCCAATGTAGGTGACAGTCGTATCTACCTTAATAGAAAAGGGGTTTGTGCACAGCTTTCAAATGACCATAGTATGGATGAAGAGGGCATGGAAAATGTGCTTACTTCGGCTATGGGTTTAGAAGAGAGCGTTTCACCCTATTACTTTGAAAATAACTTACTTTCAGGTGACCAAATACTTTTATGTTCAGATGGTTTGTATAATGAACTCTCACAAGATGAAATCTCTGATAGCATGAAAATGGGAGCATCATTTTTAGTCAAAAAAGCGTCTAAAAAACATAATGATGATTTACCAGACGATACCACCGCGGTAGTCATAGAGATAAAAGAACTAGACCCACGTGGTAAGCTTAAACAGTTAGACCTCATAGTCAAAGAGCATTATAAAGTAGGCGAAGAGGTAGATGGCTATAAGCTACTAAAGCCACTGATACAAAACAACCGTACATGGCTTTGTGAAAAAAGAGGCTTGCAGTATGTGATAAAGTTTGTTCCCTATGAAGCAGTAGATGATGTGGTGATGCTTGATATGTTTGTGAAAGAGGTCTGGATGGCAAAACGGCTTAAAGCTGGTTTTTTCCCAAAAGCAGTGGTACCTAAAAAGCGTACGCACCGTTATTACATTATGCCGTTTATCGAGGGAGTGTCACTCAAAGTGTTTACACAGAAAAAACCACTTTCAGTAGATATGTCTGTGGAATTATCAGTTTTTCTTTTAAAAATGTCACAGTTTCTCATACGTCTTGACTTAGTGCATGGTGACATCAAACCTGAAAACATCATAGTCACTGAACGCAAAGGAAAGTTAGTCTTTAAGATGGTGGATTTTGGTAGTATTACAGAAGCCTACTCTAATGTCACACGTGCAGGAACACCAAGCTACTTAGCCCCAGAGCGTTTTAAACAAGCCCCTATCAACGAACAAACAGAACTCTATGCGATAGGGGTAACACTCTATGAAGTGCTCACGCAAAAGTACCCTTTTGGTGAGATAGAGCCTTTTCAAACACCTAGTTTTGAGAAGAAAATAAAAGAGCCTACCAAGCTTAACCCCAAAATACCAAAATGGCTAGAATCTGTGATACTAAGAGCCTTAGACCCAGATACAGATAACCGTTACCACAACTACTCAGAGATGCAATATGAGATTACCAATCCTACGAAAGTAAAGCCCTATTTTGATAAAAGTACCTCTTTTGTAGAGCGTCATGAAAAGATGGTCTATAAGGTTGGTTTTATCTCTATGTTGATACTTAATTTAGTACAACTTTTTTGGTTTTAGAGATTCAAGTAAAAGTAGGGTAGAATGCGATTCTAATCTTTTTGATGGTATCTTTGTTTATCATGATAAATGAAGCCTCTGATTGAAAATACAAATTGAAGAATAACATATGAATGATGGTCAAGAATATATAAAAGTTGCTAACAAAATGCGTGAAGCATTGACTAAAGATTTATTTGGTCAAGATAGAGCGATAGATGCCATAGTTAGTAGCATACAGAGTAATATCCTTAAAAATAAAAATGCTCCAAAATCAACCTATCTTTTTTTAGGTTCTCCTGCAACGGGTAAAACGTATTTGGCAGAGCTTATGAGTAAAACCTTAAAAGACTACAAAATACGAAACTTTGATATGACGCAGTACCATGAACAAAATGGTGGAGAACTCTATGGCTACCCTAAGGGATGGTCTGGATACAGTACAGGACAGTTGACTGGTTTTGTGCATGACAACCCTAAGTCTATCATCGTGCTTGATGCTTTTGAGAAAGCAGACAATGTGATACAGACCAACCTACTTTCCATCTTTGAAGGTGGAAAGATGCGTGATGCGTGTGGTTGGGACAAAGTAACAGACCAACCTTGTAATGATGATCCTGAAAAACCATACGATGAAGGTAATGCCAATTTTGTAGTAGATTTTAAAGAGACTATTTTTATCATTACATCTAACCTTGGTGAAGAACTTTACTCTGACAATAAATTTATAAAGCTCATAGATGATGACTATATACAAGCAGAATCTATGATACTAGAAGCTTTAAAAAGAGAAGAAAAAAGAAACATCAAAACAGGTGGTACGCAAAAAGCCATCATCCCTGAACTCATCTCTAGGTTTTCTCAAGCGACGATAGTGTTGTTTAACAAGCTTAACTATACTGCTTATGAAGCCATAGGTGAAAAAGCTTTTTTAGAATATGAAAAAGCATTTGAAGACAACTTTGACTTAGAATTTATAGTCGATGACCATTTTGAAAACTTTTTGAAAACACAAGTACTTGTGTTTGCCCCAGAACTGGATGCAAGGCGTATCAAAAATAAGTTAGGTGAGACTTTTTTCACTAAAATAACAGACTATATATTACATAATAAATTAGTCATGAGTGATTATGACACCATAGAAGTTTCTCTGTCTCAAAAAGTGATTGATTTTATCTCTGAAAATTTAACACCTTTAATCGCAGAAGAAAAACTTGTCAAAGAGCTTTTTAGAAAAAACATTAAACTTGAAATAGAAGAGAGCATAAGCATACAAGATGGTGCTATTTTGTATGAAGTGAATGATTGTCATTTTAAACAAGTGAAACGTATCAAAGATTTCTCTGAAGATGGTTTGGTATTTGACATACCCAATGTTTCATTTGATGATATTGCAGGGCATAAAAAAGCAAAAAGTAGACTCCTTGAAGTCATAAACTTTTTAAAAGAGCCAAAGCTGCTTAAAGCGTTTGATGTACAGCCTCCAAAAGGGATGCTTCTTTATGGCCCTCCAGGAACAGGTAAAACACTGTTGGCAAAAGCATTTTCTGCCGAAGCTGAGTTACCATTTATTTCCATTACAGGAGTTGAACTTTTACAACTTGATAAGATAAAAAATGTCTTTGCAAAAGCAAGAGAGTATGCCCCATCTATCATTTTTATCGATGAGATAGACACTATTGGTAAACGTGATAAAGACAATACACGAGAAGTACAAATCAATAAATTTTTAGCAGAGATGGATGGTTTTGCCAACAAAGAAGATGAACATGTTTTCATCATCGCTGCCACGAACTATAAAGAGAACATAGACCCAGCCATCGTAAGAGCAGGGCGTATAGAGATACACATCCCCATAGATGAGCTTGACAAAGAAGCAAGACTCTACTTTATAGACAAAATCTTAAAAGAAAAGCCTACAAGTGGTAAGTTTGATATAAACAAGCTTTTGGTTTATACTGCTGGGCTTACAGGAGCACAGTTAGAGCTTATGAGTAAAGAGGCTTCGTTTTACTGTATACGCCATAACATTCCAGCCATTACCCAAGAGATACTTATGGAGCAAATCAACACTATAAAATATGGGGAAAAACACTCTAAAGTTTCCCATGAAGAATTTTTTGCTAAAAATGCCATACGAGAAGCTTCACATACTATCATCTCTAAAGTACTTATGCCAAAAGTACCAATCATGCAAATATCGGTTACCCCACGTACGGGCCCTAATGGTTTTGTGGTAAGCCACCATGAAGACTTACGACAAAACATGTCTATAGATGACATTCAAAATAGAATCTGTATCTCATTGGCTGGGCGTATAGCCCTGATGAAGAAGTATGGTACGATGGATGGTATGGATATGGAAGCCTCTTCAGACTTACAACATGCCACCAAAGAAGCCTATAGAGCCATCGCTTACTATGGTATGGACTCTGAAGTAGGGTACATCAACCTTAAAGGGATTATGAACGCACAGAAGCAAACCTTAGATAGTATTAACGTACAGCATACCCATGAAAAGATAGATGATGCTTTGGAGCGTTGGATGAAAGAGTCTGAAGAAAAAACCATTACGTTGGTTAATGATAAATGGGAAGAGATTGAAAACTTAGCTCAAGAGTTGTTGGCTAAAGAGATTATGTATGAAGAAGATTTAAGTCTTATCTAGTCTATAGAAGTTCTATAGACTAGCGTATTTTATTGTGCACCATATTCAACAGATTCTATCTGTTCCATGAATTGTTCTATATAAAAGGTAACAAGATTTGCTAAATCTTCAGGTGTTTTTTGAAGGTAGGTCTGCTTGATAGGTATCTTTTGTTTTTCTACATGACCGTTAACCATATATTTGAGTAAGATATAGGGGTCACCTGCTACAGTGGCATTTTCATCTGTCATGGCAACATCAGGGATTTTATAATTTAACTCAATATCTGGGTCAACTAAAACTTTACTTACTAAATCGACAACGTCTTCTAGTTTTTCTTGAATTGCTTGTTGCATTTTGTACTCCTTAAATAGTTATGTTCTAGAGTTTTGGATTAATTGATTTGTCCAGCCTCTATTTCTGATTTGAATTCTTCTATAGAAAAGGTAGTTTGATTTGCTATCTCTTCAGCAGAATTTCTTAGAGCTGTTTTACCTAAACGTATTTTACGTGTTTTTACACTGCTTTGGCTCACTTCATACTTTACTAAGATGTATGGATCACCCGACACATCACATGTATCTGAGGTAGTTTCTACTTCAGGGATACAGTATTCTATTTCTATATCTGGGTCAACCATTGCATTATTTACAAGTTCAACCACTTTTTCAAGTTTTACTTTTGTTTCTTTTTCCATGTTTATTTCTCCAATAAATAAGATAGTTCATTGTTATGTAATGAACATGAAGAAGTGAGAGCAGAGACAATGATGTGTCTACATCACCGCTTCATAATACATTGTAGCAGAAAAATAAAATAAAAAAATAGAAATATGTCAAGAAAAATAATCTAACAAAGATGTATTATAAAAGGAGCTACACACGTCAAACGTGTGAGCTAAGAAAAAATAAGTATGTTTTATGCAGGAATAACTTCAACCTGAATAGATTTAAAAGCAGCAGTCATAATCAACACATCACTTTTGTCACCAAAGATGTTGTTGAGTTTAGAATCAGCATAATGAAAAGTAGTATAAAGTGTTTTGGGACTTACTTTCTTAGTAAACTTTACGCTCAAAGGATTTGTTTGTCCAAACTCTGTTTTTAAGATGACTTGCTTAGTAGGAAAGTCTGCTTTGTCGTCTTCATGAACTAAAAGTAAATCTTCTTTATAACGTTTCATCAAATTTTCGGTATATTTTGTTTGTGCAGAGTTATTGTAGTGAGCCATGGCACGACCTGTTGTTAAGTGGTAGCCTTTAAGTGACTTGTTAAGCAACTCTTCTGTCATTCCACAAAGCTCGTAACCTTTGTAACGAAATGCACCTAAGCCATCTTTGGTTCTAAAGTCTTCACGGTGAAGTACAGGAGTGTCAACGCCATCTTTAATGGGCCATTGCATCCCTTTTTTCGCATTTTTTCGTAAAAGTGCATAAGATGCTCCTGAAAATCTGTTGGGTGCATCTATACGTACATCTTCCCAAATGTCACATGAAGTTTTGTACGTTGGTGTTCCTCCCATTTTTTCATCAAGAAGCTTAATCACTTCCCAATCATCTGGTAATTCTGAACGTACTAGAGGTGTGGAGAGGTGTACTCTACGCATGGCATTAATGTAAATACCTGTTTTTTCATAAATCGACTTAACCCCAACAACAATATCAGCACGTTCGGCAATGTCTGTCATAAACAACTCTTGCACAAAAATAAGTTCTAAGTTTTCAAATGCTTTAGTAAGTTTGTTAAGATTTGGATGAATATGTGTTAAATCTTCTCCAATATTTAGAACCCCTTTAATGCTACCGTCTAACATACCGTCAACCAGTTGTGGTGTCATTAATCCCACCTCTTTTGGTGCGGTATAATCTGGTGCATAGTAGGGAAGCATCCCCATGTCACATGCCCCTTGTACATTGGTCTGTCCACGAAGAGGCATAAGTCCTGCTCCACTTTTACCAATGTTTCCTGTCATTAACGCCAAATGAACAATCGCCATTACCGCGTAAGAGCCATCGGTATGTTCAGTAATGCCAAGACCCCATAAAATGAGTGACTTTTTAGATGCATATTCACGTGCAATTTCAGGCAACATATCAGCCAAATACTCATAACCCTCAACTTCTCTAAAAAACTCTGGGTTTGCATACGGGTCTTTTAAAATGTTCTCTTTAAAATGCTCAAAATTTTTGGTTCTATTTTCAATGAACTCCGGAGCATAAAGTTCCTCTTTAATAATCACATATGCCATCATATTTAAAACCAGTAAATTTGTCTCATGAGGGGTAATAGCTTTGTATTTTGAAAATTTATGAAGCTTAATCTCACGCACATCAAAAGTAGCAATTCCTATACCTTTTTGTGCCACTTCAATCATACGGTTTGCCACAATAGGATGGGCTTCTGTGGTGTTTGATCCCATTACAATCATAAATTCACATTCGTAAATGTCATCAAAAGGGTTAGAAGCAGCACCTTCACCAATGGTCAGTCTCATTCCTTTTAGTGATGGTGAGTGACAAACCCTAGCACAGTTGTCAACATGAGGAGAATCAAGGGTATCACGGGTAAATTTTTGGAAATAAAAGGCAGATTCACATGAGCTTCTAGCTCCACCAAGAGAACAGATAGATTTTCTACCATAGTTCTTTTGAATTTCTTTCATTTTTAACGTAGCAGCGGTAGTAGCCCCTTCTAAGTCAGACTCATACCAAGTATCATCAAGTGAGGTCAAAGAACTGGCTATCTCTTCCTTAATCGTAGGATTTTTTTCTAAGAAACTTTTTCTAATACGAGGAACTTTAATTCTCTCTTCTGCATCCACAAAATCATAACCATACTTCCCTTTTATGCACAAGTTCCCTTGAGAAACTGCTCCATCAGGATGTGCAAAAATCTTTTTTATCTTGTTCTCTTTTGTATCAACATGAGCAGCAATATCGCAACCAACTCCACAATATGCACATACACTGTCTATTGTTACTACGTTTTCCATTTAGAAATTCCTTTGAAATTAATACTATTTTATTTAGGAGTACTTTTATCCTATTTTCACTTAAATAAAAGAATATTATACTGTATTATTAGCGAGCTTTTTTAATATTTTTACGATGCTTCTTATAGGTATTTGTAAAGTCATGTACCCCTTGTGCATTTTTCATAAAGTAGAGGTAGTCTGTTTTGGCTGGCTTCATCGCAGCTTTGAGTGCATCAAGACTTACAGCACCTATGGGCGAGTGTGGTAAACCTTTGTATTTATAGGTGTTAAAACGGCTTGTATCATTTTTAATACGCTCAGGAGTTACTTTAATATGAGAGTATTTACCATAGTTTAGTGTACCATCCATCTGTAGGGGCATATCTTTTTTAAGTCTATTTACAATAACAGAAGCAACGATAGGCATCTCTTTATTGTTGGCTGCTTCTTTTTGAATGATAGAAGCGGTGATGAGTATCTTTAACCACTGTTTTTCATCATAGTTACCATAGACTTTTTGTGAAATTTCTTGATATTTTTTTTCAGACTCAGTAATGAGAAAGTGCATAAGATGCTTTTCTCCAATACCGTACGGTACATAGTAGGTGTCTGCATAAATACCTGCTTCTGGATACTTGGAAAAAGTGTGATAGTAGGTATTGAGTTTAGTATAGTCTAGTTGAAAGTCTTTGGCTAAAGTTTTTAAAAAAAGTTCTGTTGTCTCTCCTGGTATGAGGGTGACTTTTTCCATTTTGGCTTTTGCAGTGGTGAGTTTGTATAAAAAGTCTATACGATTTAGCTCAGTTTCTCCTATATTTACCCACCCACTTTGAGGTTGTCCCATGAAGACTAAAAGATATTTATCTATGGCTGAAAGGGCATAACCTTGTTTAGTTAACTGTGTTATAATATGGCTAATTGAACCTTGTGGAACCAGAAGTGTTTTTGTGGTCTTAACAGGCAGTGTAGTATAAAAGGCAAATGAGATGATTAAGAGTAGTGCAATGTTTTCTGCCCATGTTATCCATGTGCTTGTACGTAATACACTCATTTTTTTTGTTATCCTCTTTATAGCCCTGTTTGCTTGGCTTAGTGTGGGTATACACATAGATACTTTTAAAGTATCCAAATACCGCGTAGATGGATTATACCTCAAACTCGATAAAAAACTTACCCTCAAAGCCAATACCATCACTATACCAAAACGTAAAGCAAATCCTTCAGCAGATCGCATAGCTGAAACTTTGGAACGTGTTAAATATCTTCTTACCTTTTTTGAACATATAGATTTAAAAGAGATACATTTTGATAACAATGTCCTTGGTATCTATTACAGAGACAATATATTACAATTAAGCAGTAAAGATTATTTGATAAGAGGAAATATACATCGTGAAGGGAAAATGCTAAAAGGTACTGTACCTATCTTGCAATTAAAAAAACATAATATTACGATGCGTGGTGAATTTACCTATGATTTACATGAAGATATTTTAATGACTGAAGGTAAGTTTGTCTTTCAGAAGACACAAGGGTATTTTAGAGTTAGAAAAAGAAAAAATAATATTGATTTCGCATTGAGTAGTGATAGTTTTTCTGATTTAAGGTCTATTATCGATAAATTTAACCTCAATCCAATAGTCAAATCATGGATAGTAGATAGGGTGCAGGCAAAATCATATCAAGTACTTTCTTTAATTGGCGAAGGTAATATTGTTAATAAACAATTTGTTCTTAACAAAGAGACTCTTAAAGGTGAAGCACTTATGTCTGAAGTGGCTATCTCTTTTAAAGATGCTGTAGCCCCTGTAGTTGCAAGGAGTTGTCTGTTAACTTATAGTAATGCTAAAGGACTTTTTTTCAATCTAGAGAAGCCTAGATACTTAGGTAAAAATTTATCTGGAAGTTCTGTAAGTATTGTTAACCTTGGAGATGACAATACCACGTTAAAACTTAACTTAAAAATTGATGCACTGTTTGATAAAACAGTACAGGAATTATTGAAATCTTATGATATAGATATACCTGTATTACAACAAAATGGAAAACTGAAAGCTTCATTTGATATGGATATTGGACTTAAAAATCATTTTGTTGATTTTGTAACAGATGTGAACTTTACAAAAGGAGAAGTCCGTATACAAAATGTCTCTTTTCCTCTTGTCTCTGGAAATTTAAAATATAAAGATGGCTTTATTACCTTACATGATATTTTTTTAAAAAATAGATTTTATGCAGGTAAACTCAATGGGAAGGTGGATGTAAAAAAGAAATTTTTAACATCTGTGTTTGATGCTACCTATGTAAAAATAGGTGATAAAATGGATATGCTCATTGATTTAGAAAATCAAAAGTTACCTTTTACTTTGGACTATAGTAAAGGAATTACGGTGCAAATACCTAAATTAGCTTTGTCTTTTACCCAAAATGACAAGGTATTTGCACTCACTCTGTCAGACCTAGATAAAGTAAAGAAGTTTATCTCAAAAGATATACCTATAGAAGAGGGTGGCAATATTCGATTAGAGACCAAGGATTTCAAGACTTTTTCTTTTAAAGGTGTAATGAATCGCAGTGCATGTTTTCTTTATAATAATAAAAATGTCTGTAATACAAAAGTTCCATTTGAGGGAACAGCCAATAAGAAGAATGTAGACTTTTATGCTTTTGATAAACGTTTTCACTATAACAAAGCTAAAGAACGTATAGTACTCAAAAATATAAATATAGATTTAAAAAAGTTTTTAGAAAATGAAAAAAAATCCAAGGCTAAACCTATTAAATCTAAAAAGTCGAAAAAATTGATTATTTTAGGTCAGAAGAGTAATTTACGTTATGATGACTATAGTCTTATTACCGATAGTTACGATGTAGAGGTCAAAGCCAATGGAGATATAAAAGCCATTGGAAGTGCAGCTGGAGATATAATAAAGTTTACTAAGAAGAAAGATATTTTGTCCTTGCAAGCATTGCGTATTAAAGACAAAGTGTTACATCCACTTATTAACTTTGATGGTTTACAAAAAGGACGTTACTCGCTTACAAAGAGTGGAAAACCTGATGAGGTGATGAAAGGTGAAATCATTGTAGAAGGTGGAGTGATGAAAGGCTTTAAAGCCTATAACAATACTTTAGCATTTATCAATACCCTACCAGCTTTAGCCACACTTCATACACCTGGGTACTCCAATGAAGGGTTTACCATCATCTCTGGTATCGTGGAGTATAGAATGATAAAACGTAGTAAAATCATTTTTGATTCCATCTATATTAAAGGTGATGCTGCCACGATAGTAGGTAAGGGTGAGTTAGATTTAGAGAAAAAAACCATCAATATTCAGTTGGGTATCTTAGTAGCAAGAGAGTTAGGTAAAGTGGTGGGGAGTATTCCTCTTGTAGGTTATATTTTAGTGGGTAAAGACAAGAGTGTAACAGTAGGATTAGAAATTACAGGTAGCCTAGATAAGCCTGATGTCTCTGTCTCAGCAGCGAAAGACATACTCTCTTACCCTTTAGAACTGATAAAACGTACTATAGAAGCACCAGGGCATTTACTCTCACCTGAGAATTAGAGTATAATAATAGTATGAAAAAAATAATTTTATCTATGATTGGTATAAGTAGTTTTGTTTTAGCGGAGATTTCTGCACAAGAAGCAGCAGAGTTAGAAATACGTGCATCTGAAATACGTAAAGAACTAGGTATTCATACACCTACAGCAAAAGAGAAAAAACTTGAACGTATAAGATCAGAGTTAAACCTTGATTTTGATACCTCGTCTAAAGAGGCTCTCTTAGAGAATAACAAACCTGATACTGTAGCTTCTTTAGTTGCCTCTGAAAAGAAGTCAATTAGCGATTCTATCAGTGATGAGTTTTCAAGTATGACAAAAAAATTAGGCATAAGTAAGTCTAAGAAAAAGAGTGACGAATACTCTTTTTCTGGTACACTCAATTCCTTTTATGATACGGTTGGCTTAGAAGAGGGTGAGAGTTGGGGCATGCCATCTGTTTTTGGGTTTAATGAAAAAAAATCAGAACCACTCTTTGGTATCAAGCTTTTAGGTGATGTTCAAGACAGTGGTAAGTTCATGTATAAAAGTATGAAGTACTCTGGTACATCTGCAGAGTTTACCTCAGGCATGATGTATAGAAGTTCTAAAATGTATAACACAATGTTTGGAATGTTTGATGACTCACCATTTAATGTTTTTGAAGAGGAAGAAGAGACATCTATATTTGATGTCTTTGAAGGTGGCAATAAAGTTTTAGATATTTTTGATTAACTTTGTTATTTTTTATGTAGTATTTTAAGCTCTTCTAGTCTACTTCTTAGTAGCTCTTTCTCTTCAGGAGTAAGCGTATGCATTTTAAGCTTGTTGCGAATTTGTTTCATTTCTATCTCTATATCTGTTTTCATAGCGACATTTTAACTTAACAATGTCACTGAAATGTTATTCTATGTTATTCATTTCTCAATACAGTTAAAGGATCAGTCTGTGAAGCCTTTTTCGCAGGATAAAGTGATGAGAGCAAGATAATGATGGTCGTACCTATGAGGATAAATCCAAAATCGCTCATAGTAAGGTCTACAGGGAGTTTTGTGGTTCCATAGACATCTTCAGGCATAGAGATGATGTCAAACGTTTTGAGTATCCAAATGCCTAAGCTTCCAAGTAATGTACCTGCTACGATACCAGCAGTTCCTATAATGAGTCCTAATCTAAAGAAGATAGACTTTATCTCTGTTTTTGTGGCACCTAGCGTACGCATGAGTGCAATCTCTTTTCTTCTACTCATCACAGTCATAAGAAGTGATGAGATGATGTTTAACGAGGCAACAAGGATAATAAGCAGTAAGACTAAAAAGAGTGCTTTCTTTTCCATCTCCATAGCCGCAAAGAAGTTACCATTTTGTTGCCACCAACCCTCTATGACTACCATCTCTGGAAGTGCTGCTTTAATATCAGCTATCTCATCGAGAGGATGTTCTGTGTAGACATGTAAGCCATCATAATTTCCATGTTCACGTTTAAGTAACTTTTCAAAGGCTTCAAGTGTGGTGTACATGATGGCTTTGTCATAGGCTTTAAGTCCAGACTTAAAGATACCATCTACCACAAAACGCTTTTGTAAAGGCATCGTACCAAAGCCTATTGCTTGTTGTTCTGAGAAGTAAAGGGTTACCTTGTCACCTAAACGTGCATTCATCTCAAAAGAGAGACCTTCTCCCATGACTACCCTAAATTTACTCTTTTGTGTACCTTTAGCTTCATGGAAGATGTTATTGATAGCACCCTCTTTGTCTGCATCTACGCCATAGAGGAGAGAGCCTTGCACTGCACCATCATTTTTGGTGATGACCTGCGTGGTGTAGTAGGGTGAGAACTTTAGATGAGGAAATTTTTGTGAAAGTTTATTTATAAGCGTATCGTTTACACTGTCTTCAGCCAAGGGAAGTATGGTGAGTGGGTAGTTCATGACAAAGAGTTTTTCAGTAAAACTCTTTTGTGTTCCATTCATAATTCCCATAGCTATCATCAGTACCATAACCCCAGCGGCTATCCCTAAAAAGGCTAACATGGCAGAGATAAATATAAAAGGGTTTTCTTTGTCATATTTGAGGTAGTGCTTGATGATATGCCTAATAAATTGCTTATTAGGCTGGGGGATGGTTCTCATAATACATCTCCGATGTAGTTGTAGTGACTAGTCACGTGAGTTCTCTGCTGAAGAGGACACAGCGTCAGCAATCTCTTTCATAAAATTTGCTAAAAAGTAAGTTTTTGAAAGAGACAAAATAAGTAGCTTTTACTGCTTATGCGTTCTGTGATGATAATAAACCTTTTTTAGGTCCACTTTTGCCACAACAATTTTTATATTTTAATCCAGAACCACAAGGACATGGCTCATTTCTTTTAGGTTTTTTGTCTGCTGTAAAAGGTTGCTTTTTCGTCTCTTTTTCTTCTTCTTCGGTACTTAGTGTGGCATCTGCAACACCTGCTTCAAGTTCTTCTCTTATATGCTCAACAGCTGCTTCCTCTTCTTCAGGGTTTGTGAAGTCAAACTGCACCAGTTGCAAGGTCTTTACAGCTTCAAGTTTGATGCGTGTGACAAGGTCTGTAAAGAGTTTGTATGAGTCTTGTTTATACTCTGTGAGTGGGTCTTTTTGGTTGTATCCTCTAAGCCCGATACCCGTTTTAAGTACATCCATTTCATACAGATGGTCTCTCCATTGTGGATCAAGTACTTGAAGATATAAGATACGCTCTATCTCTTTACGTTGTTCTGGGTCTATAGGTTCCATTTTACTTTCATAGAGATTTTCCATCATGTCACGTATCATAGTGGTCATCTCGTCTACATCTTTGTCTTTAAACTGCTCCGCTTGTACTTCTATATGTAACTCTTCTTTTATGAGTGCTGCTAGTTTTTCAACATTGAAGTCTTCTTGTGGCATACCATCAAAAATCTCCGCTTCACCAAGTAAGTGTGCGATGTACTCTTCACGGTTTTCTTTAATCTTCCCAGCAATGTCAAACTCTTTGTCTAGAAGTTGATTTCTAAAAGCATAGATAGCTTTACGTTGGTGGTTGGCTACATCATCATACTCTAAGATGTGTTTACGAGACTCATAGTGTTGGTTCTCTACTTTTTTCTGTGCTTTTTCTACAGAACGTGTCACGATTTTAGAATCGATGTACTCACCATCTTCAACACCTAGTTTATTCATGATGTTTCTGATTTTTTCTCCACCAAAGATACGAAGAAGGTTATCATCAAGACTTAGAAAGAATTGAGATTCACCTGGGTCACCTTGTCTACCAGAACGTCCACGGAGTTGGTTGTCTATACGTCTACTCTCATGTCTTTCAGTACCAAGTATCATGAGACCACCTAGTCCTCTTACTTCATCGTCTATCTTGATGTCTACCCCACGTCCTGCCATGTTTGTAGCAACAGTTACTGCACCTTTTTGTCCTGCATTCATGATGATTTCTGCTTCTTGTGCATGATTTTTGGCATTAAGCATGTTATGAGGGATTTTCTCTTTTTTAAGTCTGGCATCAATCATCTCAGATTTTTCGATAGAAGCTGTTCCTATAAGAACAGGCTGTCCTTTGGTATGAAGCTCTTTGACACGACGTACTACAGCATCAAGTTTTTCACGTTCTGTATTGTAGATAAGGTCATTTTTATCATCTCTAGCGATAGGTACATTGGTAGGAATGGAGATAACATCTAGTCCATAAATTTGAGAAAATTCAGTCGCTTCTGTTTGTGCCGTTCCTGTCATACCTGAAAGTTTGTTG
Organism: Sulfurovum sp.; assembly: GCA_027066595.1. Classification (GTDB taxonomy): domain Bacteria; phylum Campylobacterota; class Campylobacteria; order Campylobacterales; family Sulfurovaceae; genus Sulfurovum. The sequence goes on along the minus strand of JAMONG010000011.1, from coordinate 5,123 downwards.
TAGAGTCTAAAGTAGTTTTGGTAGGTAATCTCAGCTAGAGTTTGAGACTCTTCTTGTATTTCTACACCTTCTTTGGCTTCGAGTGCTTGGTGTAGACCTTCTGAGTATCTACGCCCTTCACTTAAACGTCCTGTAAACTCATCTACAATGATAATCTCATTGTTTTGTACCACATAGTCAACATCTGCTTCAAAGATATAGTGTGCTTTAAGTGCTTGGTCTAAGTGGTGAGAAAGTGCAGCATTTTCAAGAGAATAGAGGTTTTCTACTTCAAAGAGGTCTTGGGCTTTTTGTAACCCTTGCTCTGTCATGACGATAGTTCTATTTTTTTCATCTACCACAAAGTCACCTGTGGTTTGTTCTGGTTCGCCTGCTTTTGTTTCTAGTTTCTCTCCACGTATCATCTGCTTTGCTATGGTATCTGCTTGTGCATAGTGGTTATGGTCACGTTGAGTTGGACCAGAGATAATAAGTGGGGTTCTCGCCTCATCGATAAGAATAGAATCGACTTCATCGATGATGGCATAGTGGTGCTCACGTTGGGCTTTCTCTTCGGCACGCACTTTCATGTTGTCGCGGAGGTAGTCAAAGCCGTACTCGTTATTTGTTCCGTAGGTAATATCTGCATCGTATTGTGCTTTTCTTCCCATATCATCATGGATGTCAGCAGTCAGACAACCAACACTATAGCCTAAAAATTCATAGATAGGAGACATCTCAGCACTGTCTCTGCTTGCAAGGTAGTCGTTCACTGTAACGATGTGAAGTCCTTTACCTTCCATGGCGTTAAGTACAACAGCAAGTGTAGCTACAAGTGTTTTACCTTCACCTGTTTTCATCTCTGCGATGTTTCCATCGTTAAGTACCATACCTCCCACCATTTGTACATCGTAGTGTCTTAAGCCTAGTGTACGTTTTGAGACTTCTCTGGTAATGGCAAAAGAGTCAGTAAGTACCTCACTTAAACTTTTTGAACCACTCTGTACACTCGAACGTAATGCATCAAATGCTGCTTTAAGTGCATCATCATCCATAGCTTCATACTGTGCTTCAAGGGCATTAATGCCTTGTACTTTTTTGAGATAATTTTTGACGATTTTGTCATTTTGTGTGCCGAAAACTTTGAGGATACTTTTTATCATGCTTAATCATACCTAATATTATAATGGTGATAATTTTATCTAAATTGTGATTAATAAACCGTTAGCTCTTAGACATAAGAAAAATTCTTTACCTCACACTTCATACACTATTTTCTGGCATGATAATCAATATTATCACATTTCAAGTGCTATTTTGGTATATTTCACTTATGAATTAAGGAAAAAGAATGACAAAACTATTAGGAGTAATACTCTTGACTAGCTTAGTGTTTTCAGACATTACGTTACCAGACCATTTCTCTGCAGATTTTACGCAGATCATCACCAATACAAAGAAAAAGGTCATAAATTATAGCGGTAAAGTGTATTTCTCAGACTCTACGCTTTTTAAGTGGAGCTACTTAAAACCTACTAAAAAAGAGGTCTGCACGGACGGCTCTGAACTACTTGTGGTTGATCATGACTTAGAGCAGGTGTCGGCTTACTACATGAGTAAAGGGCTTGATATTTCAAAGGTATTGAGCAAAGCAAAACTACATAATAAAAACATCTATGTGGCTGAGTTTGAGGGGAAGAAGTATACGATACAGCTTGATGATGAAGCAAAGTTGCATAGCATAGCCTACTATGATGAACTAGATAATAAAGTACAAATAGTATTTGAAAACATGCAATACGGCAAGGGAAAGTTAGCATCTCAAAAGATGAAGTGTGACTACCCTGTAGCGTATGATGTGATAAGGGGTTAATATGAATGAACTTATAACCAAAATACAAGGTGACCCTACGTTAATGCTTATGGCTATCATCGCTGTGGTAGTGCTGCTTGTAATAGTGTTGACAGTAGTTGTCTCTGCAATGCGTGTCAAAACGTACAAAGACAGATTTTGGAATGTACAAGTAGATAACAAAGAAAAATCAGAGCATATTACACGCATAGAACGTGAGCTTCAAGAGTATAAGATAAAAGACGCAAAAAACCAACAAGAGTTAGCTCAATTTTCAGAGACTAAAACCACGTTAAAAAGTACACAAACAAACTTCGAGCTTTTACAAAAAAATGCCAATGAGTTAGAAAAAGAGTTGAGCCAAACCAAAGCAAAATTAGAGAGTGCAGAGGGTATTTATGAGAATCACATGCATGAACATACGACGCTAAAAGAGCGTTTTGATGCGATTATGGAAGAAAATGCCAAATACCGTGTAAATAATGCTCGTTTGCTTATGAAACTAGAGAGTGAAGAGCGTCAAGCACAAATAGCACGTGAAAAACAGAGAGCACAAGGTAAAAATGATGGGTAAACAACAGATAGTTTATACACAGGATTTGGCAGAATATAGCATTAAAGCCTCAAAAGTGTTTAAAAAGAATGGCAAGATAGAACGAGACTTTTATGAAAAAGAGTCTTGTAAACTACAGTATGAACTTGTTAAGTTACAAAAATGGGTCATAGACAATGAGAAGCGACTGCTTGTCATATTTGAGGGGATGGATACCGCAGGGAAAAGCTCAACCATTAAAGAATTTAACTCCTATCTCAACCCTAGAGAAGCACGTTCTGTGGCACTTCCTAAACCTAACTCTAAAGAGCTTGGACAGTGGTATTTTCAGCGTCACATAAAACAGATACCTAATGCAGGAGAGATTGTTTTTTTTGACAGGTCTTGGTACAACCGTGCGGGGATAGAACAAATCTTTGGTTTTTGTACACAGTCACAGCACGACCACTTTTACAGACAGGTCAATGGGGTAGAGGAGATGTTGGTCGATGATGGCATTTTGTTTTTTAAATTTTATCTTAACATAAATAAAGAGACACAGGTAAACCGTATAAAAGACCGTGAAGACAACCCTCTAAAAAGTTGGAAACTCTCAGACCTTGACTACAAGTCAATGGAAAAATATGATGAGTATGCAATATTAAGAGACAAAATGTTCAAACTCTCAGGTACAGAAGATGCCCCATGGGTAGAACTTGATGCCAATGATAAAAAACGTGCACGCATTAATGCGGTACGCTACTTACTTTCAAATATACCGTATGAGGGTAAAGATGAAAGTCTCATCACAGGTGTAGATAAAAAAATAGTGAAACAACATATACAAGGAGAATACAATGGCAAATGTAACAATCTGGCATAACCCAAGATGCTCAAAGTCTAGAAATGCAGTCACACTCTTAGAAGAGAAAGGTGTAGATGCCAAAATAGTAAAATATCTCGATACCCCACCAAGTAAAGATGAACTCGTAGCTCTCTTAAAAATGTTAGGTATTTCAGCCCGTGAGCTTATGCGTACAAAAGAGGCAATCTATAAAGAGTTGGGACTTAAAGATGTAGAAGATGAAACTAAACTGATAGAAGCCATGGTTGCCAACCCAAAACTCATCGAAAGACCTATTGTGATAAAAGAGGGAAAGGCAGCTATTGGTCGTCCTATTGAGAACATTGTAGAACTTATCAAATAGTATAAAAGTAGAACCAAATAGGGGTGCTACTTTCCCGTTTTCTCCACTTTCAGCACATTTCGCTAAAATCACGTTAATTATTATAGATTAAATGACACAAGGATAACACTTGCTTAGTACAGTAAATTTGACACAACGCTACGGGAAAAGAGTACTTTTCGACAAAATTAATATGACAATGGACATCGGTAAACGCTACGGGCTTATAGGGGCTAATGGTGCAGGTAAATCAACATTTATGAAAATCCTCGCAGGGGAATTAGAGCAAAGTGATGGAGAAGTACAGCTTCAGCCTGGTCTTAAACTAGGTATGCTTTCGCAAAACCAGTATGCCTTTGAAGAGTACACACTTAGTGACGCTGTACTCTATGGAAATAAAAAGCTTTTTGACGCACAAAAAGAGAAAGAGAAGCTCTACATGGAGGGTGACTTTGAATCTGATGAGGTTAACAACCGTTTAGGTGAGCTTGAGATGATATGTGCCGATGAAGACCCAACTTATGAGTCTGATGTCAAGATAGAAAAACTCCTCCAATCACTAGGTTTTCCTACCTCTCAACATGGAGAGCTTATGTCTTCACTTACAGGAGGAGACAAGTTTAAAATCTTACTTGCACAGGTGCTTTTTCTTAAGCCAGATGTACTTTTACTTGATGAGCCTACAAACAACCTTGACATGGAAACCATCTCATGGTTGGAGAATGAGCTTAAACGTCATGAGGGTACACTGATGGTTATCTCTCATGATAGACACTTCCTTAATGGTGTGGTTACACACATTCTTGACCTTGATTTTCAAAATATACGTGAATTTACAGGTAACTACGATGAGTGGTACATCGCTGCAAACCTCATAGCTAAACAAGCAGAGACAGACAGAGCCAAAGGGCTTAAAGAGAAAGAAGAGTTAGAAAGTTTTATTAAGCGATTCTCAGCAAATGCTTCTAAAGCAAAACAAGCAACATCAAGACAAAAACAACTAGATAAGCTTGATGTACAAGCCATTCAACTCTCTTCACGACGTGACCCTTCCATTATGTTTAAGCCACACCGTGACATAGGAAATGAGGTACTTGATATAGAAGGTCTTTCTAAATCTTATGAGGGAGAAAAGGTTTTTGAAAATCTCTCTTTTAAAGTGAAAAGTGAAGATAAAATAGCCATCATTGGTGCCAATGGTGTGGGTAAAACAACCTTGCTTAAAATACTCATGGAAGAGATAGAAGCAGATGCTGGAACCTTTAAATGGGGACAAACGATTACCTATTCATACTTTCCTCAAAATACCACAGACTTGGTAGTAGGGGATGATGAACTACCACAGTGGATACAAGGTTTTGATGTAAAATGGCACATTGATGACATACGTAAAACACTTGGGCGTATGTTATTTTCTGGCGAAGAACAGAAGAAAAAGATAGATGCCTGTTCTGGTGGAGAGAAGCACCGAGTTATGCTAAGTAAAATTATGATGGATAGCTCAAACTTTCTAGTGATGGATGAGCCAAATAACCACTTAGACCTTGAAGCGATTGTAGCCCTTGGAGAAGCA
>JAMONG010000010.1 GCA_027066595.1 Sulfurovum sp. | reverse complement strand
GCTTGATGTCATCCATAATGTCACTAGGTATGTAGTCTTTTAAAATTTCAAAACCACTCTTCATCACACTATACACTAGTCACCACCACATCCACTCCCACAGGAACTTCCACCATCACTACTTCCAAAAAAACTACTTTCAGTACTACTAGCACTTTCACCTGCACAGCCAGAGGCACACCCTATATCTGTTGCACAATAACCACCACAACTTCCACTGTTGTTATTACTGTCATACGGTTTGTTCTTACAGTTTAATTCATACTTGAAGCCACCTTTTATCTCAAGTATCTTATCTATAACAAAAAGAAGAGGTAACTTTTCTGGATACTTTGGATTTATATTCTCCTTCGCACAAGCAAGTCTCCATGCTCTTTTTATCCCTTCTTGTGCAACAGTTTTACTCTTCATCGCCTCAGTAGGTATATGATGCAAAAATCTCCCAAGCCCCTTTTTACAAAAATCTTCATAAGCTCTTGTAAAAAGTATAAACTCATGCCACAAAACATCCACTATCTCTGAAGGCATAGAAACCATCTTCCCTTTGGCAAGATTACAAATATAGAAATAATCCTTAGTTGCCTGTGCTACCTTTAACATATCTTTATCACTTAAATAGTTATGTTTTTCCTTTACTCTTTCAAGTATTGCTTGTGGAAACTGATAACTTTTTATAAATAACAACTGTTTTCTATCTCTTTCTCTGAACCAAAAATAGATAAAAATAAGAACCATAATTAAAATAACTAAAATGCCTGTCAAAACTATCTTCTCCTTTTCTAAATGCTGTTTAATCTATTTCTTCTCTATCCATCTATACATCAAGTCTTCTTTTAATGCCTTTGCATCACTACTTCTAAAGTAGTAAACCTTATCTTCCGTATCTACTTTTACAAGTGGTTTCCAAAAGAAAAAAGCCACTCCTGTCGTATGAAAAAGCTTGCTTATACTCCAAGGTACAACGTCTATATGCTTCACTGATGCTTTGTCTATAACCATAGGTTTACTTCCTAAAACATAGAGTCTATCTTCTGTCACATCTATACGTGAATGATAAGTAATCATCCATCTAAAGAGTGTAAACATCAATACCGTATGTAAAATATTCTCTACGATATACATATAAAGACCATAAGGCACATCAAGTGTAGAGAGATAATTAATATCACCCACTACATATTTTAAGATAAAGTACTCACCCCAACTATAGAGCAGTGCGGTAAAGTATACCAAGAAGATAAATAGCATAAAACCAAAAAATCTATTTGCTACTCTTCGTGTGAGTAATACTTCTCTTTTTTCATAGCTCACACCTCTCAATGCAAATATAAGATGACTAAATCTCAAATAGAGAAAAAGTATAATGAGAAAAACCACAAACCCCATGATATTTACATCACCTGTAAACCAATAGTAATCTCTGTAAATTACCTTATAACTGTTTTCAGGGACAAATGTCTCTTTAACAACTTTTGTAAAAGTCTCTGGTGTAATCGTTTTAAAAAAATCATAGTGGGTTTTGTTTACTATCTTATGGTCACTTTTCATATGCTCTAGCGTATCAACCAAGCTCGTAAGTGAATCACTGTCATACTCAACAGTGGTGTATCTTTTTTTATACTCTTCTAGTGCCTCATCTATCATCGTATCATCTATGTTTTTTACATAGTGGTCGATACTCTTTTTAACCAAAGCAATATTATCATCAAAATCATCATGTAAGCCATCAAAAGCCACAGAAACCACACCTGCACCACGCGACTGAAAGTTATACGTTGAGATACTATAGCTTTTGCCCTCTTTGTTTCTAAGTTTTTGCTGTATTTTGGTAGAGACATACTTTATAAACGCATCTAGTATGATGTGTTTTTGACAATCATCAAAAAGATACTGTGCACCTATATATCCATAATTATCACTTCCCCCTTCTTCATGGTAAACATAGGGGTTTTTACTGAGTTTAGCTTCTCTTTTTGGTTTATGTGTTCTTTTTGTTCCCTCTTTTGTTATCTTTCCATAAGTATAAGTAATAAGAGCTTTCATTTTAGCAGTATCGAAATCACCAGTAATCTTCAAAATCATATTTGACGGATAGTAATATGTCTCATAATGTGCCATGACTTCTTCTAGTGTAAAAGCTTTATTGTTCTCTTTTTCAAGATAATTACTGGGTAACTCTTTTGGCTTTACCAACCCAAAGTGACTCTCGTAGATGCTCTCACTAGGGGGTATAATCTTAGCAAGTTTAGACAAGCCACCAAGCATAGACTCATACCACACCTTTTCACCAATCTCAACTTGAACCGCACCTTTTTCCGTCTCAATATCTTCACTGTCTACTTGTTTGTCAAAAATCATTTTTGCAAACGTTTCTGCTATCCAGTATGCTTTACTACTGTCTATCTTAACAATGAGTTCCGTCTCATACCTACTGGTAAATCCATTGACATAACTCGCACCCTCATCTTTCATATAATCAAGATAGTCACGGTGAGGTACACGCTTATCACGAAACACCATATGCTCCACAAGATGAGACAAACCATAGTTCTCTTCATCTTCTATATCCCACCCAACATTGATTTTCATAGATATATTGATATTGGTTGTTTTTTCATTGCTAAGCATATAGACTTGTAGTCCATTGTCTAAGACAAAGTACTCTATCTCTTTGTAGGGGTCTGGTACTGTTGCTACTGTTGCATTAAGGAGTGTCAGCATACTCACTATATAGATTAAAAATTTCTTCATTTGTTTCCTTAAATCATAAAATTAACTATCTTCGAACTTGCATAAACTATGCCCTCTAAATCTTCAACACGTGCTTCAAAAGTGAGCCTTCGTCTCTTTTGCTCTACAAGCTGTGCATGTATATAGATATACGCCGTTTTTGTGGTGATTGCCTTGATAAACTTTGTCTCCATTGTTCGTGTCATATTGGATGGTGCTATGAGTAGACTCAGTGGTCCTACGGCATTGTCGATGGCTGCTTCTATCATGCCACCTTGCATCGTACCATAGGCATTAGCCCACTGCTTTGAGACAGGTATTTTGGTAGTGAGCGATTTTTCTTTTTCGTCATAAGCTATAATCTCACACCCCATCACCGTAAAACTTGGTGGTGGCAGATCAAACTCAACGACCTTGTCACCCAATGCTTTTTGAAACAAAGTCAGTATATCCATCGGCTTTTTCGCTTCACCCATCCGTTACTTCAACTCGCCCCAGCTATCTCCAACACTTACTGAACACTCTAAAGGAACGTCCAGTTCTAAGACATTTTCCATGGTATGTACAAAGCGTTTGCTTATCTCTTCTACTTTCTCTTCTTTTACTTCAAAGATGAGTTCATCATGGATTTGTAATAGCATAAAAGCATCTAGCTCCTCTTCACGTATCATAGAGTCTATTTGATTCATAGAGAGTTTGATAAGGTCAGCCGCAGAGCCTTGAAAGACGGTGTTTACCGACTCACGCATAAAAGCAGCCTTTTGCATGCCATTGGCAGATTCATAGTCAAAGATTCGTCTGCGTTTTAAGATAGTCTCCACATAGCCATCTATCTTCACACGCTCTTGTATGCCCTCTAAAAAGCTTTTTACCGTAGGGAAAGAAGCAAAATAGTTCGTTATAATCTCTTTGGCTTCAGCACTTGAAATACCTAGCTCATCAGAGAGTTTTTTAGGTCCCATACCGTAGAGTAATCCGAAGTTTACAGACTTTGCAAAGCTTCTTTTGGCTTTTGCCTCTTCTTCTCCAAAGAGTATGGTTGACGTTGCCAAGTGGATGTCTACACCATTTTTAAAGGCTTCAAGTAGTGCTGCATCTTGCGAAAAGTGTGCAAGTAGGCGTAACTCTATTTGAGAGTAGTCAATACTCACCAGTTTGTAACCCTCTTTAGCCACAAATGCTTCACGCACAGAACGTCCTAGTTTTGAACGTACAGGAATGTTTTGTAAGTTAGGGTCACGAGAGCTTAAACGCCCTGTAGCAGTGCCTGTTTGCCCAAAGTTTGTATAGATACGAGACTTTTCATCTGCATTGGCTAACTTAAGTAACGGGTCAACATAGGTAGAGAGTATCTTTTGGTACTCACGGTATTCCAAAATTTTGGGAATAATCTCATGTTCCTCTTTAAGTGAAGAGAGTACCGCTTCATTGGTACTGTAACCTGTTTTGGTCTTCTTTCCACCTTTAAGTCCTAAACTTTGAAAAAGTATAACCCCTAACTGCTGTGTTGATTTTATATTAAATTCACTCCCAGCAAGTGCATAAATCTCTTGTGTTAACGTAGCCAAGTCTTCACTTAACGTTTTTTGTAAACTTACAAGTTTTGAAGGGTCTATCTTGATACCCAAACGCTCCATACGCATTAGTACTGTCATAAATGGATACTCAACATCTTTAGCCTCTTTAAGCAAATGTGTGAGTGAAGAGAGTTCCATCTTTTTCTTGATAGCCCCATAAAGAATAAACGTCATCCACGCATCTTCAGCAGCATAAAAAGTGGCATCTTCTATGGCAACAGCCGAGAAGTCTTCACCCTTTTTAACCATCTCTTTAAATGGCTTCATTTCATACTTAAAATACTGC
>JAMONG010000009.1 GCA_027066595.1 Sulfurovum sp. | reverse complement strand
ACCTCGCACTTTATGAGGCAAAACATGCGGGAAGAGATGCAGTTGTAGAACATAATCATTTTTAGATATTATACTTTATGATTTTTGAAAACCTAGATAACCTACCCAAAACATATGGCACAAAAAAAACAAAGCCATCACCCCATAGACATAGACGCTCAAACATGATGCTAAACCCTCTACAGTTCAAACACCTAAACCGTATGGATGAGAGTGATGCAGACATGATTACGCTCAACCTTGAAGATGCCATAGCCCCTAAACGAAAAAAGGAAGCTTTACATAACATCGCACTTTTTTTGTCTCATATGGAAGAGTCAAAAAGCTTTATCATCGTGCGTGTCAATCCTCTTGATAAAGGGGGTGCTGAAGAGATAACCTTTTTAAATGATTTTGCTTTTGATGCTGTACGTGTAGCCAAAATAAAAAATCAAACTGAAGTAGCCCAAGCACTTACCTTACTCTCTTCTGAAAAAGAACTGCACATTTCACTAGAGACCAAGGAAGCTTTTGAAGACCTAAGCTCTTTACGTATAGATACACGTCTTACCACAGCAAATTTGGGTATATTAGATTTACTCACCTCTTTAGGTTTACCACAATCCATTGTCACAGAGGAAAATCCAACTATCGACTACATACTCTCTAAGTTTTTAGTTGATGCAAAAACAGTAGGCATACACCCTATCAGTTTTATGTTCCAAGAGTACAACGACACTGGGACATTTAGAAAGTGGTGCCAAAAAGAGAAGCAAATGGGTTTTAATTCCAAGGCTTGTATGGGACCCAAACAAGTAGCCATAGCCAATGAGATTTTTGGCATAGATACCCTAGCACTTACACGAGCCAAACACATCAAAAAACGTTTTGAAGAAGAAGCGGCACAAGACAATAATGGTTTTATGGATGAACAGTATGGATTTATCGATGAGCCTATCTATAGAGATGCTTTACTTGTTCTAAAGGAACAAAAATGACAACGATACAAAAAATACTTCTTCTTGTACTTATACCATTTTATCTACTCTCAAATGATGACAGACCACCTATTAACTATGATTTTTTAGCTAAAAAAGAGGTACAAAATTTTATCGATATGATGGTAAAAAAACATCATTTTAAACGTGACTACATGACCTCTGTACTCAAAAATGCCAAACTAGACAAAGATACCCTTGCACGTTATACAGGAAAATATAAAATAGGCAGTACCAATGGCAGTTGGGAACGCTACAAAGCCCATGTACTCGACCCCATTAGTCTCAAAAAAGCAAAAAAATTTAAAAAAGCGTACTACACAACACTCAAACGTGCGGAGAAAGTCTATCAAGTAGATATGAATTATATCGTAGGATTTATGGGTGTTGAGAGTAAGTTTGGAGAATATACAGGAGACTACAGTGTTTTAGATGCCCTTGCCACCCTTGCTTTTCATCCTAATCGAATGAAAAAGTTTTTTAAAAATGAGTTCAAACATCTCTTTTTACTTGTCCGTGAAAAGGGATACACCATTACAAAACTTCAAGGCTCTTTTGCTGGAGCCATGGGATGCGTACAACAAGTACCCTCAGTAGCACGTAAACATAAGTCAGACTTTAATAATGATGGTATCACAGACCCATGGGACATAGAAGACTGCATAGGGTCTATTGCAAAATTTATGCATAAAAATGGTTGGAGAAAAGGGGCTTTAGTGGCTGTACCTGCTAGTTATAAAGGCAAACGTTTTAAGAAGCTTAAAACAAGCCATAGAAAAACCTTGCCACTCAAAACCATTAAAAAACATGGTGTAACACCACTCAAACCTTTTACTCAATCCAAAGCTTACTTACTCAAAAACCGTAACCTCACCCATGACGACCTCTGGTTAGGAGCTAAAAACTTTAGAGTACTCACACGCTATAATAACTCAACATCTTATGGTATGGCTATTCACCTTGTTGCAGAACATGTAAAGTAGTAGCCTGTTTTAGACATTAAGTCCTAAATATTTCTTCTCAAAACTATGCTGTGGAAGAGCTTCATCAAAATAAAAACCTTGAAATATATCACACTCATATTTCTTCAATGTAATAAACTGCTCTTCTGTTTCAACACCTTCAGCTACTATTTGTAAATTAAAGTTTTTTGCTATAGAGATAATGGTTGAAATCATATTTTCACTGTTACTACTTTCATGCATCTCTGCGATAAAAGATTTATCAATCTTTACCTCATCTATAGGCAATTCTTGTAAGTAACTCAAAGAAGAGTACCCCGTACCAAAATCATCAATAGAAAATGTAATACCTATTTTTTTCAACCGTTTCATCGTGTCAATAACCCTACTCATATCTTCTGCAAAAACATGTTCGGTAATTTCAAACATAATCGTTTGATTCTCTTTGATTTTAGAAAAATAATATTGATACAATACCTCTACCTCTTCTATAAATGGCTCATAAAGTAATTGACGGATACTTATGTTGATAGAAAAAGTATTTAAAAACTTTCCTTTTTCATTCCATTGGTGTAAAACTTTAAGTGTTTCATGTAACACGTATGACCCAAGCTCCAAAATAAGTCCTGTATTTTCAGCAATAGGGATAAACTCATCAGGAGCTAAAATACCTAAATCTTCATCAGACCAGCGTACTAAGGCTTCACACCCTACTATATTTTTATTTTTATCAAATTGAGGCTGATAAAAAACGTTCAAATTATTACCATTTAATGTATTATAGAGTTTCTGTTCAATCTGCAAATGGCGTTCTACTTTTGCTGATAAGTCTTTGTTAAAAAGAATGACACCATCTCTCCCTTTAGATTTTGCCTCGTACATCGCAATATCAACCTCTTTGATAAAATTACCCGTATCTGTAGAAAAATCTTTTAATTGGTGAACACCTATACTAGCAGAGATATGTAGATGATGTTTATCTAAAATATATACTTCTCGTATTACTGCTAACAGTTCATTTGCAAAACGGTAGGCTTCATGTTCAGATGATTCTGTGATATTTAAATCTTTGCTTACAAGTATAAACTCATCACCACCCAAACGTGCTACCATGTGGGTATCTTTACAATATGATTGAATCCTATGTGAAACTTCAATCAAAAGCCTGTCCCCTACTTCATGCCCCAAGGAGTCATTAATCGTCTTAAAATGGTCAAGATCAATAAGATATAAAAAAACCACTTTATTATGCTCTTTGAGCCTCTCATTGAGTGGTTCCATATATTCCATAAAGTAACGACGATTATACAAACCTGTGAGTATGTCATGTTGGGCATGATAGTAGTTCTCTTCTATGAGTTTGTGTGTATTGTATGCTGCATAAAGTAGCACACCCACAAAAATAAGAGAAAATACTGCAAGGACATAGCCATACCATGCTCCTATTAAAAAGAAATAGAGACTCAAAGGAAGCATAAGCGTTAACAAGATAGGAACAAAAAGCCGCTTATCTGAAACGAGTAAAGCAGAAGCAACAACCGATGCTCCTAGCTCTGTAAAGATAGCAATATAGTGCAGATTATACTCATCATGCTGAATATTTAAGACAAAGATAATAGCCCAAGAAGAGAAGATTATATACATAAAGAGTGTTAAGTGTTGATACCAACGTTTTAACTGTATTTCATTCATCTTTTGACTATCGAAAACCTTGTAGACATAAAAACCATACAAAGAGACAATAATTAAAAACAGATACCACAATAGTGCGGGCAATAAGATGTCAAATACCCAACCAAAAAAAACATACACTAAACCAGGTATGAGAGAAAGTCCTATCATTAAGACTATTTGTTTTTGAAGAAACGCATAATATTTTTGTTGTTTCATATTTTACTACTCAATTATTCTATTTCCCCTATAGGGCTGTAGCATAACATAAATTAACTTTTAAATAGTACTCTCTTCCTAATCTTCAAAAATAATAATATCATACGAACTTTTAGTTACCAGTGCCTTACTCACATGCACAGAACCATTACGGTTTACTTTAGAGAGTTCATCACGTAGTTGGTCTATCTCTGCTTGCATGGTATCTATCTGCTCTTTAAGCTGAAGTACGATGTCTACACCAGCTAAATTTACACCCATTTGACGGGTGAGTCGTAAAATGAGCTTCATACGTTCAATGTCACGTTGTGAATACAAACGCATACGTCCTTGCGTACGAGAAGGCTCTACCAAACCTTCACGTTCATACTGTCTAAGTGTTTGAGGGTGAATGTCTAACATCGTCGCTACCACCGAGATAAGATAGACTGGTTCATCATAACCATGCATTACTAACTCCTTTTAATGTACTGTTATAGTTTTTCTTCTAGCTCTTTCTTTAATGTTTCATCAAGGGTATCTACATCAGGTAACACTACATTGGCAACCAAATATAAGTCACCCTTCATCGCAGTCTTTCTGTCAGGGACACCTTTACCTTTAAGTCTAAACTTTTGTCCATTCTTAGTATTTTGAGGTACTTTAAGTGAGACCTCTTTTTCAGGAGTCTGTATGGCTATCTTTCCGCCAAACAGTGCCTCTTTAAGTGGAACATCAAAGGTTTTATAGAGGTTGTCCCCTTTTCTTTCATACTCATCTGAAGATGCTACTTCAACTTGTAT
>JAMONG010000008.1 GCA_027066595.1 Sulfurovum sp. | reverse complement strand
AAGGCAGAGAGTGCCTGTGTTGAGTGCTGTTGTTTTCGCTAACATTTTTAAGTTCTACTTTAGAAGAGAAGCTTGTACAGCCTAAAAAAGGCAGTACAAGCAGGGTTAAAAGTAAAGACTTAGAAGTCATAGCTGTAACCCAAATTTACAAACGATGTTGTTTGGTCATAAAGGTTAATGTTTGAATTTATTCTTAATACTGTATATGAGAGGTAAAAAGCACTATTTTCAGAATACTGATACCCTACATAGACTTTATTGCTAAAGGTATTTCTACTCTCTTTTTTATTTCCTATAGGATTGATGGCTTCATAAGAAGCTCTTTTGTAACCAAATACATCGCCATAAAAAAATTCTTCATGAGAAGACATAAGGTCTAGTTCTGCATGGTAAGCATTATAGCTATTTGCTTTTCCTTTTGCTCTGTTTTCTTCATAATCTATTTTTAAATGTAAGCGTGTCTCTTCATCAATATAATCTTCATAAGAAACTCCAAAAGTATGTGATGTATAAGAACGTTGTAACACTCTCATTTGTTTTGGTGTAAAATTACGAGAGAGTCCATTTTTATCATTTTCAATACTCTCTTCTTCATAAGTATAGTGAAGAGAAAAAGGAGTATCTAAAATAGAATTGGCTGAAAATTGGAGCGACTGCACATCAAATGCAGTAGATTTACTGTTTTGATTTAGAGGGTCTTCAAATTTAAGTAACATACTTTTTTGATTGGGAACATAATAGAGTTCAAACATGCCATATGCTAAACCAAGTCCTAAACCTCTGTCTATCTCTATTTTAGAGAAGATTGAGAAATCATCCACTGTATAACTAAAATATCCATGAGGTACTGGTGTAGAATAGAGCTGAAAGCCTTTCTTTTGTTCAAAGTTTCCAAAGTCAGTATAACCATTAAAAGATGCTGCATAGAATGATAATCCTAACGTTCCATGAAAACCACTGGTTTGAGTATTCTCTTTAGCAAAATCTTTTTGACTAAATATACTTTCTGCAAATAGTGTGCTACTTCCTAGTAACATAAGCGTGTAGAGTAATTTTGAATTGAACATTGTGTTCTCCTTTAGTTGATGTAACTAAAAGAGATTATAAGAAGATGCATATTATCGAAATGTTACGATTTTACTTTTATATTGTTTTCTTTTATCCATTTAATAAGGATATTTATATAGAGTGGATTAAAGGCATCTTCACCTTCAATAAAATACTTCACTTGATTCCACAATGTAAAATCATTACTAAAAGAGTCATAAGAATTAGCTTTAAGCATACTATGTGTTGCATTTGAGATTAATATTATTTTGGAATGTTTTACATCTTTAAAAATTTTACTATATACTTCATAACTCAACTTGGCATTAACATGTAAATCATTTTTAGCAAAAATTCCCAATAGTGGTATATTAACCAGTCTTAAATCCTTACTTGCATCAGCGTTTTTATTTAACTCTATAAAAACTTGTCTTTTTTTATCTAAAGTAGATTTAGGGATATATCCTAAACGCTTGAGTTGATTTTTTTCATAAAAATCCTTTTGTTCCATCCAATTTATAGCTCCTCCAACTATAACAACATAAGCAATGCCATACTCTTTTCTAGCAATCTTTGGAATCACCCATCCCGCTTGTGAAAAGCCAATAAGCCCTATCTTATCCTTATCAACATACCTATTCTTTTTTAATGCATTCACTGCTTTTATTACTTCAGTGCCTCTGTCAGACATAGTTTGATACAACCAATTACCTGAAGAATCACCTACCCCTGCCTTGTCATACGAAAAGACACCTATGCCATTTTTTAAAAAAATATTCATCATGATGGTATAATTGCCATTAGCTGTTCTATCTTGTGCACCATCACCATGAACAAATAAAATGACAGGACAAGGTTTATTTTTAGTAGGTAAATATAATGTACCTACTATTGTTTCATTATCATGTTTAAAAGAAATTTCTTCACTATATTTTGCCGATATTTCATGTTGAGAAGTTAATAAAACTACAATCACTATAAATACCAATACAATTAAAAATATTATTTTTTTCATAAATTCTCTATTCCTTATTTATCTTCTCTGAAAAAATACACACACTAAAAAACGTTCATTCTTCTTTTCAATATGCAAACGACAGCAGAGTTTTTGACAAATAAGTTCTACCAACTTTAAGCCTAAAGAAAAACCTATCTCTTTGTTAGGGTTATGCTCACTCTGTAAGGTTTTGTTTTCAATGGAAAAACCATCTTCATCAAAACGTATCTTCACCGTACCCTCTTCACCGTAAGTAAACGCATTTTTAATAAGATTTGAGACGATAACAAAGAAAAAGTCTTCTTCTACTAAAACCTCATCTATACTACTTTTAAAATCTACTTCCACTTCTTGATGCTCTAGTAAATAGTAGTGGTCATTTATAATCTCTCTTATGAATGGTTCTACTTTGATGTGGGTTTTTTCGATGGCAGTATTGGACTCTCTCGCCAAGTAAAGCAGTGCTGAAGAGGTGATTTTAATGTTATTACTCGCTTTCAATGCACGGTCAAGTGTCTTTTGGCTTTGCTTGTTGCTGTTGAGTTCATTGAGGGTGTCCAGTGAAGCTTGTATGATGGACAAAGGCGTTCGTAACTCATGGCTAGTGTATTTTAAAAATGCCTTTTCACGTTTGGCATAGGCTTGAATGGTGGCTATTTTATCTTCTAGTTCAAAGGCTATGTTGTCTATCTCTTCTATGGAGAAGTTGATGGGAGGGATTTGTTCCTCTTTGTCTTGAATGCTTTTTATCCAAGTGTGCAGTTTTTTGTAGGGTTGGGCTGTTCTGGTGATGAGCCACCGTAAGATGAAAAAAAGTAGTACAAATATCACAAGGGTTGTTAACGCAATGGTAGAGAGACTTTTTATAAAAATATCATCTGCTATTTTTTGTATGTCTTTTGCATCATAAATACTAAGAAGATAGTTTGCTTTTTGTTGAGGGTTAATGTAGGTGTAAAGATAGGCTATTTTCTCACTTTGGGGCAGTGCTTTTTCAAGGGTTACTTGCTCTTGTGCCTCTTTTTTATCAAATAATGCTTTATATTTTAACGGTATCTCTTCCCAACTATCATACATTTTTACCATTTCATTGTGGTTTTTGTTTGTTAGATTTTTGGCTTCAAGTTCAGAAAGTGAAGAGATGGTTACCTCTGTGATTTGAAAAGACAATATCCATAAAATAAAAATAAATGCCATAAACAAAGAGAGAGAAAGCCAAAGTATTTGCGAAAAGATATGACTTGAAAATGTTTTTGTTTTCATGATACCTCTTCTCTTAATGAGATGCCCACACTGTGCAAGGTATGAATGTACTTTGTTTCATGTTTACCGTCCACGGCTTTACGCAGTTTATGCATTTGCACATTAAACGTGTTGGTATCAACATCATCATAACCCTCCCATGCGTACTCTTGAAGCTCTAACTTACTCACCACATCTGGGCTTCTTTTTGCCAGTAGTTCCAAAAGCCTCCAGCCTGTAGGGGTTAACTTTACGACTTCACCTTTGCGTTTAAGCATATGTTCACTAAAAAATATCTCTAACTCCCCAATGCACAAATGATTTACCTTGGGTTTTACCCTCTCATGCAACGCTTTGATACGTGCATAAAGCAGGGGCATAGAGCATGGTTTACTTACATAATCATCGATGCCTTGTTCAAAACCATTGAGTTCATCTTCTAGGGTGTCACAGGCTGTTAACATGATGATGGGCGTATGAAAGCCTTGCTCTCTAAGCGTTTTGGCAACTTCAAAACCATTTTTATGAGGAAGCATCACATCGAGTATGATGACATCGTAATGGTTTGACTCAACCATCTCAATGCCCACATCACCACTGTAAGCAAAGTCGCAACTTAGTCCTTTAAGCTCCAAGAACTCACTCACTGCCTCTGACAAATCTAAATCATCTTCTATAAGTAAAATATGCATCTGATGATTATAGGCTAAACTTTATTATCAAAACATTACGATGATTTTTTGTTGTTTTGGTTTAGTCTATCGGTACATAAACCTCTGTATGTATCTTCGTCTCATCTGTTTCATTCCAAGCATTGAGGTACTTCTCAAAGGCTGGTTCGTCTCTAAATGTGTAACCATTTTTGTCTATCCACCCATAGAGTGAAGACCATGCCTCTTCTGCTACGCTGTAGTCACCCATGTACTCTGTCACTGCATACTTCCCACCTGCTACAGTTTTTGTCTCAAAACCATGTTTGGCTAAAAATTCTATCTCCGCTTTGGGCCAAGCTATGGCTGCATCGTAACGGATGTTTGCCTCATCGGTGATACTTGGATCATCATGACATATACCCAATGCTTCAGAGTTCTCTTGACTTAGATTTATCTCAACTTCAGGAGGGTTTTTGGCAAAAATCGTCTCTAGTTCATTGAGATATGCACTGAGTCTTTTCCATGCAATATCTGAACTTTTCTCATATCCACCTGTCTCTCTTACGAAGACAACATCTACTTCATCTCTTTGTACTATCTTTATCTCTTTCATTGGAAGCTCCTTATATGCTTTTAAAAACTTCTGTGTATCTTTTTGATACGCAGTTGGAGTCG
>JAMONG010000007.1 GCA_027066595.1 Sulfurovum sp. | reverse complement strand
TTGCACCTACTAACACTTCACACCCAAAGACTTTAAAATGTGCCATATTTTTGATAAGCGTAAGGTTATGTTCCAAACGCTTGCCAAAACCAATACCCACATCTAATATAATGTTGTTTCTCTCCAGCCCTAAAGCCTCACACTTGGCGATACGCTCTTCAAAAAAGTCACTTACTTCTACCATTACATCATCGTAACTAGGAGCATTTTGCATAGTCTGGGGTGTACCTTGCATGTGCATAATGCAAAGTTTTACTTCATACTTGACTGCTAGTTTGATGGTGGCTTCATCACTCGCACCTGTGGTGTCGTTAATGAGTCTAAACCCTGACTTTAGTGCATACTCTACCACACTAGGCGTATAGCTATCTACTGAAAATGTCACTTGTTCATGTAATTTTTCAGATGCTATTGCATCACAGATGGGTTTCATACGTTCAAGTTCGACAAGTTCACTCACCACTTCTGCATTTGGACGTGACGATACTGCACCAATGTCTATAATATCTGCACCATCGGCTATCATCTTTTTTATCTGTGCTACAGCATCTTCTTCTTTAAAACGACTGCCTTCAAAAAAACTGTCATCATTTGCGTTTATCACACCCATGATTTGTGTAGAATTGCTCTTCACAGCCAAAAACTTTTTAAGTTCCTCTGCCACAATCTTGAGTCCAAAAGGTTGTGCCAATTCTTTTTTGGAGAGAACCTCCATATGTTTGCGAGTCCCTATGAGTATACAGTCATAAAACTCTTTTTCACAAAGTATCACACCACTAGGCACTGCCAAATCTGCACCTATGCTAAGTGCATCTTGTTTAAGTATGTTTGCCGCAGGACACTTCAAATCTTTAATAAAAAAATAAAGTAATTCCATCTTTTTAGCCATAATACCCACCCCACCAGACTCAACACCCAGTGTTTTAAGGGCTTTTTTCTTATCTGCTATTGAACCTAATTTATAAATATACACAAAAGCTCCTCATTAATCACGCAAAGCGTGCTAGGTTGTGGCGAACGCCCTTGAAAGCGGAGCGATTCGAGAGCCACAACGCTTTTTTTGCTTCGTTTTTTTCTAAAAAAAATGAAGAGAGACACAACGCCTCACATCAAATAAAAGGAAATACAAAAACCAGTATAAATATTTTACCGTTTTTTACGAGCCAATAACTTTAACAATAAAGCATTAAGTACAAACTGCGGTGGCGACCCCATATCCAAAGCCACATAACTATTAGAAAATAAAGACAGCGTCTTATCATCCAAATTATAATTTTGCGAAGCCATCACCTCTTTTACAATACGCTCTACCAAAATAGTCATCGCTTTTGCATCAGTACGTTTATGCGTTTGCACGAACTCATAAACACTACCTAATGAAAGTTGTACTACGTCTAAACCTAAAACTTCTTCTTCTCTTTTTTCAGAGAGTACGGTGATGGGTAAACGAGACTTTATCGTATCAAGCACCGTAGATTTACTCTCTGTTACCAATATAAACTCTTTGTTTTTAGGAGGTTCTTCTATGATTTTAAGGAGTTTGTTTTGTACCAATGGAGTAAATGCTTTGTCTGCAAGTATGATAATGGTACGCTCATCACTTGCCATGTACGCTTTTTCTATGGCGAGTGTGGCATCTTTGACAGAAAATGAAACCTTTTCTGTCACTATTTTATGAATAAAAGGTGCAATAGGCATATCATCTGTAGCTTCCGTCACTAAACTAGGAACGATAATCTCAATAAGAGATTCAGTAGTACGGAGTTGCTCTAAATCTTTGATTACCTTAGACATCTGTGTTGTAATAACAACTTGACTAGAGAGTCTCATGATTCTAAATCTAACTCCCCAAAAAGTGTCGCAGAGAGTGTACTGTCAAACAGTTTATAGAGTTGAAGTAGCTTAATATCTAAAAGGGGGTCAGAAGAACGCATGGCAAAAGCATTTTGTACTTCCTCATCAAGTACCCATAAAAAGCTATTGTCACATCTGTAGGCAAGTTTGGTATAAGGGTGGTCACCTTTACCTATGTACCAAATATAATATCCATTAGGATAAGATATTTCTAGCATATCTTCTAAAAGTTGTAACTCTTCTGTTGAATTTAAACTAGAAAGGTTTGGAAAACATTCAGAGAGTTGATAAAAGGGTAATAAAGGTCTATTTTTACGTAATTCATTCACTGAATTTAAAATATATTTACCAAACCATTTGCGTGACTCATCGGTCACAACAAGTACTGTTTTACCCTCTATACTTTGAGCCACAGCCGACTTGACTAAAGGTGCCCACTCATAACGGTACTCCTCCATCCATGAAAAACATGACTCCTCTTCGCGTATGGTATCAAGTGTCCATTTAAGTAGTTGTTGCATCAAACTCTACTTATCTAGCTCATAGGCTTTATGTAAAGCACGAATGGCTTGTTCACCATAAGCTTCATCTATTACCATAGAGACTTTTATCTCTGAAGTAGATATCATCTGAATGTTAATATTTTCATCAGACATCACTGTAAATGCTGCAGCTGCAACACCCGTATGTGACTTCATGCCTACACCAACTACGGAAACTTTACAGACATGCTCATCAAAGTCTACACCTTCAATGTCATGGTCAAATGTTTCCATGAGCTTCTTCGCATTCTCATGTTCAGAGTGAGGTACAGTAAAGCCTAGATTGGTAGAACCATCTGTTCCTCTGTTTTGGATAATCATATCGACATTAATGTTTGCCTCTGCAAGCATCGTAAATATCTCTGCCGCGATGCCTGGTCTGTCTGATACACCTCTAAGTGTTACCCTTGCTTGGTTTTTGTCCAATACGACACCTGATACCAATACCTCTTCCATATTTTCATTCTCCTCTGTTATCAATGTTCCTGCGTTATCTGAAAAACTACTTTTTGCATAGAGTTTCACCTTTAATTTTTTCGCCAACTCTACTGAACGACTCTGTAAAACCTTTGCCCCTAAAGATGAGAGTTCTAACATTTCATCATACGAAATGCTGTCAAGTTTTTTTGCATTAGGTTCAATGCGTGGGTCAGTCGTATAAATGCCATCTACATCTGAATAAATCTCACACTGGTCTGCTTTTAAAGCACCTGCAAGTGCCACTGCAGAAAGGTCAGAACCCCCACGTCCAAGTGTGGTGATAGAACCATCTTGATTGACCCCTTGAAAACCTGCCACGATGACTATCTTCCCATCTTTAATCGCTTTTTGCATCGCAGTTGGGTCAATGGACATAATACGAGCATAAGTATGCGTATCATCTGTAACGATGCCTGCTCCACGTCCTGTCATCGCTACTGCATCATAGCCACGTGCTTGTAGGGCAATAGAAAGCAACGCCGCTGTCACACGTTCACCAGAAGAGAGCAGCATATCCATCTCTTTTTTCGCAGGCTCTTTGGTAAAGTGTTCTGCAAACCCTATAAGCTTGTTGGTCTCACCACTCATGGCAGAGACAACAACAACGATGTCATCTCCTGCTTCTCTTGCTTTTGCCACACGATTGGTTACGTTTTCTATACGTTCCACATCTCCAACACTTGTACCGCCATATTTATGTACCACTAACATTAAATTAAACCCTCTTTGATAAAGTGATCAATCACCCTACGATATACTTTTCTTTTAAAATACGTTACTTTTTTAAATAACTCATCATACCCAACAAACGAATAATCCTGAAACTCAGGAATATCATAGGCTTGTAAATCTATCTCTGCACCCTCTTTTAAACGAACAAGAAAATACTTCTGTGTTTGCCCATCAAAGGCATAGAGTTTTTTACTTGTCGTTTTTTGTGGAAAATCATATGAAATCCACTCAGGGTACTCCCCTAAAACCTCAACTTTATCACAACCTATCTCTTCTAATAGCTCTCGCCTTAATGCTTCTCTAGGTGTTTCACCCTCATCGATGCCACCTTGAGGGAATTGCCATGCATTTTTTATATCACTTCTATGAGCCACAAAAAACTCACACTTATCTGGATATTTGGAAGAGAGGATGACGGCTGCGACATTCGGACGATATGTCTTTTGTCTCTGCATTATGTCAACTCTTATATTAATTTTTAAATAAAGAACTTCAACAGAAGTCACTTCTTTTTCTGATATTATTTTATCTAAAAGAGCATTATAAGGCGTTTAACTTGTTAGTATATATTCATATCCCCTATTGTGATTCAAAGTGTCATTATTGTTCTTTTAACACCTATGTAGACAAGTTTGATACACGTGAAGATTATATGCTTGCCTTACACGAACAACTAAGCTTTGAACTTAAACGTTTTGAGGCAAAAAAAGAGAGTATAGAAACCCTCTTTATCGGTGGAGGGACACCCTCTACTGTTGACCCTGTACTCTATACACCCATCTTTAATCTACTACAACCCTACCTTCAAAAAGATGCAGAGATTACCACTGAAGCAAACCCAAATTCTGCCACAAAAGAGTGGCTAAATGGCATGAAAAAACTTGGAGTAAACCGTGTGAGTTTTGGGGTACAAAGCTTCGATGCAGACAAACTCAAAGCACTCAACCGTGCACACAACCCACAGCAGGCCAAAGATGCCATCATCTATGCACACCGCATTGGCATAGAGCACCTTTCATTAGATTTAATCTATAACTACAAAGGTGACACAAAAGCGTTACTTTTAAGTGACATAGAAACCGCATTTACCCTACCTATAGACCATATTTCCGCCTATGAACTTACCATTGAAGATGGCACAAAATTTTCGAGTACACCAGAAGTACGACAAGAAGATGAAAATCTTGCTTTTTTTGTCACAAAAGAGATAGAAAAAAGAGGCTTTGACGCCTATGAGATTTCAAACTTTGGGTGTTACCAAAGTAAACACAATAAAGGGTACTGGGAAATTAAAAACTACATCGGTGTAGGAGCAGGAGCTGTAGGATTTTTAAAAGATAAACGCTTTTACCCAACTACTGCTATAGAAGCTTATATCGATAATCCACTGAATATCACGGAAGAGGTACTTACAAAGTCTGAACTTCTTACTGAAAAACTATTTTTAGGCTTACGCTCAAATATAGGAATAGAAAAATCTTCTTTATCAGAAAAGATGAACCTGCGTGCCACATTACTGTGTAATGAAAATAAACTAAGCTATAACACCACACACTACTATAATGACAATTTCTTTCTAGCCGATGAACTCTCTCTTTTTATCTTAGGGTAAAGTACGCTATCTATAGTTACATCATAAAAATAACTCAAAATAATAAATAAAACTAATTATGCTATAATCTCATCCAAAAAAAATATTAATTATGATGTAAGAGAGGCTCTATTTTGAAAATAAAAATACTTATTTTATTATTATCTATCACTTTTAGCATGCTCCCTGCAAATACACTTGAAGAGCAAATGCTAGACTGTGATGCAGGAGATGCACAAGCTTGTCTAAATGCAGGAAAAACATACTCTGCTAAAGTCTATAAAGCAAAATCTAACAATAAAGAGAATGTCGCTTCAAAAGTAGCTGCATTGTATAAAAGATCTTGTCACTTTGGAGATGCTGAAGGCTGTAGAGCATATGCTATGCAGTACACATCTGATACAGATAAAGACCCCCATAAAAATGCAGCATATTATTTTCAAAAAGCCTGTGATGGTGGTGACTATACCGCATGTACAATGCTTAAAATGATGCCCACACAAGAGTAAATAATATGCATATCAATCATAAACCCTCCATTTTAATAAAATATCTTATCGCTTTTGTATTTTTTTCACTCTCTCTATCTTCTGTGCTTCAGGCACAAATAAAGATTATGCCATTAGGGGACTCCATCACTTGGGACTGGTACTATGGTGATGGACGTCCAGATTCGATGAGACATGGATATCGAAATCATTTATGGTATAAATTACAAGATGCAAACTACGATGTTGACTTTGTCGGTTCACTCAATAATGGAGGAGCTATTTCACCATCTTTTGATGGTGATAATGAAGGATATACTGGTCATTTTTGTCACCAAATAGCTAGTAGTGTTTATGGCTATTTGGTGACAAATACTCCTGACATTATTTTATTACATATTGGAACAAATGGTTCCGCTGCTTTTAGTCCTAGTAAAAGTGTAGCTGATGCAGAAAATATTCTAAATGAAATAGACCGTTTTGAAAGAGATAAAAAAGTCAAAATAACTGTTATTTTAGCTCAAATCATTAACCTACAAAAAAATCCATCTTGGATTAATAGCTATAATAGTCAACTCGCTAACATGACTCAAAACCGAATAAATAATGGTGATGATATTATTCTAGTAAATATGCAAAGTGCTGTAGGCTGGGACATGATAGATGGTATACATCCCACAAATTCAGGATACCAAAAAATGGCTACTGCATGGTTTAATAAAATGAAACCTGTACTTGATAATTTGAGTAAGGCTGATGATTATTCTTACCTTATCCCTATATATAGTTTAATTCTTAACCCATAAAGAGAATTAAAGAAGATGACTAAGCTGTAACACTCTCTACATTTTAGGATAATCTGTTAAAATACATCAATTAATTAAAAGGTACTCTATGTTTGGAATCGGCTTTACCGAATTACTTCTTATCTCTATCATCGCTATTTTATTTTTAGGTCCAGATAAATTACCGCAAGCTCTAGTTGAAATGGCAAAGTTTATCAAAGGTGTAAAAAAAACCATAGGTGATGCCAAAAGCTCTTTAGAAGAGGAGATGAAAATCGCTGACCTCAAAGAAGAAGCCATGAATTATAAAAAACAACTCAATGATGCTACAGCTGAGTTAAAAGGTTTTAAAAATATTAGCTTAGATGACTTTGATGATGTGAGTTATGATGATGAAGTATCTAGTACATCGCCTGAAGACTTTGCCAAACAAAAGAAAATAGCTTCCCCCGAAGCAGAAACAACTGAAACAGTTACCACCCAAGTAGAAGCTAAAAATGAAACTGTCACATTTAAGAAAGTAAAAAAAGAGACCGATAATGAAAAAGAAGCTGTTGTAAAAAATGAAGAGAACAAAACAAAAGGTGATGCATAATGTTTGATGAGTTAAGACCACACCTTGTAGAACTTAGAAAAAGACTTGGACTCTCTGTACTTTCTGTATTTATCGCTTTTATTATTGCTTTTGTATTTCACGAGGCAATCTTAGAATGGATTACTGCACCGCTTAACGAAGCACTGGCTCAAGTGGCACACCTTTCTAAAAAAGCAGCAGATGGTATGGTTACCACACACCAAGTAGGTGGTGCATTTTTCGTGGCATTAAAAGTCTCATTTTTTGCAGGACTCATAGGTGCATTGCCATTTATACTTTACCAAATATGGCTCTTTATCGCTCCTGGTCTTTATAGCAACGAAAAGAAAATGGTTTTACCTTTCGTTATGGGTGGTACTGTAATGTTTGTGGTAGGAGTTCTTTTTGCCTACTATGTAGTCACACCTTTTGGATTTCAGTTTCTTATTACTTTTGGTTCTTTTCTCTATACACCACTTATCAACATTGAAGACTATGTAGGGTTTTTTACTAAAATCATGATGGGCTTTGGTTTGGCATTTGAGCTTCCTGTATTTGCCTACTTTTTAGCACTTCTAGGACTAGTAACAGACAAAACACTCAAAGATTTTTTCCGTTATGCCGTACTTATCATCTTTGTGCTTGCAGCACTTCTTACTCCTCCAGATGTACTTACACAGCTTCTTATGGCAGCACCGCTTATCATACTTTATGGGGTATCTATACTTATCGTTAAAATGGTAAACCCACATATCCCAGATGAAGATGAGGATGAGGAAAATGATGAAGAAGCAAATGAAAGTGATGACGATACCAAATAATGTCTCTAGACCTCTTTACCGAAAACTATGACTATGAACTCCCCGAGGGGTTCATAGCAACGACACCAGTTTACCCTCGTGACCATGCAAAACTTTTAGTCTATGACAGAAAAACTAATACCATTACCCATACTACATTTAAGCACTTACTAGAGTTTGTTCCTAAAACATGTGATGTATTTTTAAACGATACACGTGTCATTAAAGCACGTATCTTTGGAAAAAAAGTGACCCAAAGTGTTAACAAAAAAGGTTTTACACAAGGAGGAGGAAAAGTAGAACTTCTCTTTAACAAACCTTTAGACGCACACCACTACCTAGTCATGATACGAGGGAAAGTGCAGATAGGGATGAAACTCTTATTTGATGATGATTTAGTGGCCACTGTCACTTCTTTTAATGAAGATGGTTCACGTGTGGTAAGCTTTAGCCATAAAGGAAAAGAGATACGATTTGAGGAGTTGATTTTAGTTTTAGACAACATTGGTCATCTCCCACTTCCTCCCTATATGCAAAGAGAAGACAATAAAAAAGATGAGATAGACTACCAAACACTCTTTGCTAAAAATGCAGGTGCAGTTGCTGCTCCAACTGCTTCTTTACACTTTACACCTGAACTTTTTAAAGCACTACAAGAGAGACACACCACACATAAAATAACGTTACATGTAGGTGCTGGTACATTTAAGCCTGTCGATGTAAAAGAGATACTCGAACACCCGATGCATTCTGAATATTTTGATATCCCTCAAACATCTGCGGCTGTCTTAGAGAGTGATACTCCTCTACTTGCTATAGGAACAACAGTAACTAGAACCCTAGAATACTATGTACGTACACAAAAAACACAAGGAGAGTGTGACCTCTTTTTAAACCCTTCTAATCCACCTCAACGCGTCACACATCTACTCACTAACTTTCATTTGCCCAAAAGTACACTTATTATGCTTGTCTCTGCTTTTGTTGGAAGAGAAAAAACGTTAGACTTGTATCAAGAAGCCATTGAAAAAAACTATAGGTTTTTCTCCTATGGTGATGCGATGCTTATACTTTAAAAAGGAAACAGATGAAGCAGACAACATATACACTTTTACTTCTTAGTGCATGTACACTACTTTTTTCTGCCTGTGCACAAAAAAAACCTTATGCCTACCCAAACTATGATATTATCAAACCTAAAAAAGTTTGTGAACCCAACAGAGAAAACATACAAGTACTCTTAGCTTCATATCTTGGCAAACCCTATGTATGGGCAGAGGAAGGACCTGATGCCTTTGACTGTTCTGGTCTTACCTATAACATCTATGGTTCTATGGGTATTGACATCCCTAGAGTAGCAAGAGAACAAGCTAAAATGGGTAAGACTATTCAATTTGAAAACTTACACTATGGTGATCTTATCTTTTTTGGAAATACCAATAAAAAAAGTAACCGCATTAATCATGTTGGTATGTATTTGGGAGAAGGATGGTTTGCACACGCAAGTTCTAAAGATAGGAAAGTGACGATTAGCCATTTTGAAAAAGAACCAAAATACTTTAAACGTATCAAAGTATGCAAACGTTATCTAAGTAAAAATGAACGTGCAAAATATATGAACTGTGATGTTCCCCTACAAAAAATGAAGAGTACATCTACACGCTATACTACCCCATGGAAAGCAGGTATGCGTTTACCTAAAAAAGCCGTACCTGGTTAATCATATATTAGCAAGGTACTTTTTAATAGAACGATTCAAAATTTTAATTTCAAAAACATACTTTTCTTTATAGTTCCCGACAATATCATATTTTTTATACAGAAGCATCTGTAAAATATCTGTCATAAGTTGATGCATATCATATGCCCCAATAGCTCCCGTAAGCCCTTTCATATCAATACAAAGCATTTTAATCTGTTCGTAACGATGTTCTTTGACAAGTTTTTCAAATATAAGTCCACTTTCACCATATGCTTCAGAAAACTCTTTAAGCACTTCAAGGTAAAGTGCTTCACTATTATTGGAACGTTTAATACCATCTTCAACATCTAGCCCTTCATAATGCACAACTTCACGTTTTTCTATAGGAAGAACCTCTACCTGTGGTAATGGTGCTTCAAGCAAATACATCGCAAGTGCCGTATAGAGTTTACCTACATTGAGTGGTTTAGCTAAGAAAGCATTGATACCTGCATTAAACATCTTCTTAATTTCACTGTCAAGTACCAAAGCTGTAAATGCCACAATAGGCAAGGTATCAAACTTACTATCTAACCGTATCATTTGTGTAGCAGTATAGCCATCCATAATGGGCATATTAATATCCATAAGAACAATATCAAACTTGTTTTTGCTCTCTTTTACCATATCAACTGCTTCTTGTCCATTGTTAGCAATACTTATTTTAATATTTGAAAGATGTAGAAGGTTTGTTAAAACTTTTTGATTGATAAGGTTGTCTTCAACAATCAAAAGACTTTTACCTGAAAAATCTTGAAAACGCTTTTGTGTAATTCCTCTACTCTCAATAATATGTGACCTATGAGTAAGTACTTGTTTTGTTTCATCTTTTTTATCTTTTGGATCGAGAGAATCTTTTAAATCATACAAATTAACGATCAATTCAAAAATACGTTCTTGATTAAGTGGTTTAAAGAGGTGTAAATCTATCACATCATCAACAAAAGTACTTTTATCTGCTTTAAGTAGAGAATTCAGAGCTATCACTTTAAAAGATTTACCCATTTTAATCTTACTTAAATACTCTACAAGCCTTACAGAGAAAAGACTCTCATTCAGTACAATAATATCATAAGGGGTAAGGTTTGGTATATTACGTCTAAACTCCTCTTGTGTAAGCACTGTTACCTCATGTCTAAAATAAGCAAACATTTTCTTAATCGCTAAAGCAGCATTATAGTTGTCATCTACAATAAATACTTGTTTTTCTATAAGTACTTTTTTAGGTAAGCGGTACATTCTTTTATTGGCTTTATCAACTACTTTTAAAGGCATAGCAAGTGTAAAAGTACTCCCCTTACCTATCGTACTTTGTACAGACAATTTACCATCCATCATCGTTACAAGTTCATTAGAAACAAAGAGTCCAAGTCCGACATACGAACCTACCTCTTCATCATAATACGGTACAAATAAATTTTCTTGTTGTTCAGTAGTAAGCCCAAGTCCTGTATCTGTTACCTTAAATTGCATCTCTATATTATCACCATAAGTATCAAACATTGAAATCTCTAATTTAACTTCAGATAGATTGGCTTGGTCCATCTGATATTCAAGTATACTCTCTAGTATTTGACCTAAATGTAGTGAGTCACCTATAAGGCTTCGTGGTATATTTTTATCTATATCAAAAATGAGTTCTGTTTTACTCCCTGCAAATTTTGTACAGATATTTCCAGCGACCTCATTTAGAACATTATTAATATTGAACTCTTCATTAATCACTTCTACTTTTTTAGATTTTAATCTTAAAAAGTCAATCAAATCATTGGTCACATCTAACAACCTATTTTCAACATTAGAAAACATCTCTTCTTTTTTTTCTATAGTTGTTGTGGGTGACTGAAGGACTTGTCTACCCTCTTCAAGAGCCTGCTTTGCAATATTATGAATATTCTCACTCATCGTCGTTAAAAGTAAATTTTGATTTTTTTCCATCTCTAATTGTTTATCAAAAAGTGCTTGATGCATATCTTGAAGTTTTCGAGCCTGTTTTGATGAAAAGAAAAGTATAAGTAACCCAACAACCGCTAAAGCAACAAGTGCCAACCAAAGTCCTAAATTATCATTATTAATCATATCTCCAGCCTGAAGTTGTGATACGGTGATTAAGCCTAATATTCCTCTATTTCTCTTTTTAAAATGCATATTATTTTACCTTGTTTTTTAATAAATATCATTTCCCCATACATTATTTTATCAAAGGATTTTGTTTTTTGACTTACGTGGAGCATACTACACTCACAATAGCTCCACAAACTTATCTTATGATGTCTTTATGCAAGAGAAAAACGAAGTTCTCTAGCTATAATATATAAAGGATACACCATGAATAGAATACTTTTAACTTTTCTACTTAGTTTAGGTTTTGCCACAGGCACATATGCTTCTTCACAAAACCAAATAAAACCAATCTCTGAATCTAAAATAAAAAGAATGGATCATAAACTTACCAAACACAAAGCAGTAAAAAGAAACTTCAAGTCACAAAAAGAGTTTCAACGTACCCAACAAAGAAGAATGTCAAGTAAGCATATGAACTCTAATAACAGACGTTATGACAATGGCTATAACTACAATGCTCCCCAGTACCAAGATAACTACCGTCCTGTAAGACAACGTGGTCATCGTCAAAGTCATAGGGGATGGTACTTAGCCTATCGTTATGATAGAGCAGCTTTTTATGATAACAATGGGTACTTTTATGGATACTTCAACCGTTATGGTTACTACTTTGAAGACCAATTTTATAGATATGATAGATACTATACCTACAGAGATAGAGTAAACGGACGTGGACTCTTTGACCGTAGATACTATATGCCTAACAATGCAGAATACTATGGTTTCTCAAATGCAGGTCATACTATCAATCCTTATAATAGAAACTATGAAAGAGGCTTTGATAGATACTAAACTTGCTATAATACTTCTATGAAATTAGCAAGTATAGATGTAGGACTCAAGCGTATAGGTGTGGCGATTTGCCTTAGTGGTGACATCGTGATGCCTCAAGATGCCATCCTGAGAAAAAACCGTAACCAAGCCGCACGTGATGTCAACACATTTTTAAAAGAGTGGGAGATAGAAAAACTCATCGTGGGTCTCCCCCTTGATGCTGAAAGCTCCGAAGAGATGGAGAGACGCATCAAACATTTTGTCTCACTACTCGAACTCACCATACCTGTAGCATATCAAGACGAACAAAGTTCAAGCCTAGAAGCCAAAGAACTCACCCAAGGTATTTTTAGACATAAAAAAGATGGGAAAATAGACTCCGTGGCTGCGAAGATTATTTTAGAACGGTATCTATCAACACAATAAACTTATTTTCTTTTAAACTTCTTATAAAGTCCAAAGAGTATTGGACCATATTTTATTATTTTCCAGACAATATTTTTCATAACTCACTCCTTATAATTTTTGTTTTAGTTTTTCTATACGCTGGTATGCTTTGGTTATAGCTTCTTCTTTGACTTCTCCTGCTTTCACTAAATCAAGAATTGTCTCCACTAGGAGACTGGTCTTTTTTACTTTTCTAGGATCAAGTTGGTTTCCTATGAGTAATATGTCATCCCCAGCATTGATGGCTAGTTTCAGTGTATTTTTAAGCCCGTACTTTTTACTTATAGCCCCCATCTGCAAATCATCAGTGATGACTACACCATGATATCCAAGCTTCCAACGTAAGAGTTTTGTAATCGTTTTATACGATAAACTCGCAGGATAGACATCATCTAACTTTTTGTTAAACACATGGGCTACCATGACAGTGTCAGCTTTGTCTTTGAGTAAACGGTAAGGTTCAAGCTCTACTTCTTTCCAGAGGTGAGTCACATCTACAAAACCTTTATGGGTATCGCCTACAGAAGATCCATGCCCTGGAAAATGTTTAATGGAAGTGAGTACCCCATTTTCATGCATAGCATCTATGAAAGTAGACGCATACTTGGCAACTACTTTAGGGTCTTTACCAAAAGAACGCCCTAAACCATGTATGACATGATTTTTCATATTTATGTCTAGGTCTACTACAGGAGCTAAATCGTAGTTGATACCCACTAACTGAAGTTCTGCACTCATCTTTGTGTAGGTAGATTTGATTGTACTTTGATCCATTTTGATGACATCTGAAGCCTTAGGGAATTTTCCGTAAAAACCATATTTGCTTTTTAATCGTTGTACTTTACCCCCTTCTTGGTCAACGGCTATGAGTAGTTTACCATCATGTGAACATGCTTGTAACTCTGAAGTCAACTTTTTCAGTTGTACCTTTGTGGCAATATTTTTAGGCTTTGTTCTATCTACAGGATTATAATCAAAGAGTATCACTGAACCAACATGATACTTTTGAATGTCTTTACATATTTGGCTATGACTTGGTGCTGATGTACCATGAAAGCCCACCATTAACATCTGTCCTATCTTATGCTCTAAAGAGACTTCTGCCAACAAGGGCAAACTTAACAAACCCACTACACCTAAAACTTTTTGAATCATTCTCTTTCCTATTGCTAATTAATGAATTATTATACCCTCTATTAGTATTCAGTTAACCTTAGACATATACAATGTTCTTACAAGAGCATCAGTTAAAATAAATTTTAGTCTCCCTTTTTATTTTACTAAATTTGTTTAACATCATTTTCCCTCCCCTCCTTTTAAATATGATGCTCTTTTAATCTTTTCACTTAAAATGTATAACTTAAAATTCTATTAATATTTAGTTAACCTTATAACTGTATACTTAACTTACAAGAGCATCAGGCAATAGTTCCTCTCTCCCCTTTTATTTATTGAGACTATTGTAACCTATTATTTTCCCTCCTTTTTTCCCTTTCTGATGCTCTTTGAAAATAATTTTTTCTAAATTCAAAACAATTACACAATTTTTACATCTTCATAGTGTATAATCTATCAAATTAACACTATAAGGCATATCTTATGATAAAAAAACTACTTACAACCCTACTTATCTTTTCACTCACTAGCTTTGTCCTAGCAGAAGAAAAACCACTCGCTCAAATGTCTATGACAGATGTCAAAGGAAAAACATATAATGTTACAGGTACTGAACAAGGGCTTATTATAGAGGGTCTTGAAGGTAAAGTAGTATTTTTAGAGTTTTTTGGACATAAATGTCCTCCATGTTTAGCTTCTATCCCTCACCTCATAGAGATACAAGAAAAGTACAAAGATAAAGTAGCTATTGTGGCTATTGAAGTACAGGGCTATAACAACACACAAACAACAGACTTTGTAAAGCAAAAAGGTATTAACTACATTACTGTCTCTGAAGAAAAAGCATCAAATTTAGTAAATTACATTCAACAACGTGCTCAGTGGAGAGGGAGTATCCCTTTTCTTGTGGCACTTGATACCAAAGGTAATGTACAGTTCGTCCAAGCAGGTATGCTAAGCGAAGCACAATATGAAGAACTAATTAAACAACTATCAGCAGAAAAAAAGTAATCTTTAATTTAATCTCACGATACCATCTTGTATCGTGATGATGCCCTCCAGTTCTGCCTCATACACCCTCTCTCCAAACTTTTCTAAACTCTCATCAAATGTAGGTGCTTTTTGACAAAAGTAAAAAAATGCATCTTTTTCTATGTTCTCATCTACCTCTGTTCCAAAACGAGAGACAAAACTTTCTATGTCATTAATAGGTGTTGCTTCGGCTAGGTTTAAAAGAGAGTTAGTCCCTAAACTCTCACCAAGTCTGTGAGGCAATACAAATATAGGCTTACCCATCTTCTGTGCAAACTCTACTGAACGCATAGAACCAGAGTTCAGGTCTGCTTCTGTGACTATGAGTATCTCTCCTAGGGCTACAACCACTTCATTCCTCACCACAAAGCTCCACCCTGTGGCACGAAAACCATCGTTAAACTGGCTAAGCATCAGTCCTTCATTTTCTATGGATTCTATAAGATTTTTGTTAATGACAGGATAGCGAATATCTAAGCCATTGGCTACGACTGCTATGGTATTTTCTGCTCCAGCTCCCTCATGTGCTATCGTATCTACACCCATCGCAGCACCACTCACCACACAAACCCCTCTTTTTGCCAAAGCACGTGCAAGTGCATACGTGGCTTGACGTGTGTAGTTTGAAGGTCGTCTTGTTCCCACTATGGAGACTTTAGGTCGTTTAAGTAACTCTAAGTTACCTTTATAAAAAAGTTCCTTAGGATACTTTTTCATCACATTTAACTCGGTAATGGTTTCTCTTATATGTTGACTCATCCCTATCCTCTTTTTCAGGTATCATAACAAAGAAGTGTAGATTTTTGTAAAAATATGTCAAATTGCCATATTTTTACTTATACAAGCCTCCAGATAAAATAGGCAACAAGTGATAACACTGTCACACCGATGAAATTAAGCTTCCATCCGACAGATGCCATCTGCTTAATGCTAATCACCCGTGAACTCATAACAATTGCATTGGGAGGTGTGGCTATGGGGAGCATAAAGGCATACGAAGCTGCTACCGTTGCCACCATAAGGAGCATCATACCCTCTTGTTCTGGCATATCTTTTGCAAACTCATAAAAAATAGGTACAGCAATGGAGGTAAGGGCAGTGTTACTCGTCACCTCTGTTGAAAATGTCACAAAAAGTGCAACAACCACAAACATCCAAAACAGTGGCATGGTAGAGATAAAACTAAGTTTTGTGGCAATATCAGCTGCCAACCCTGTACTTGAAAAGGCAGCTGCTATGCTAAAGCCTGCACCAAATAAAAAGATAATCTCATACGGCATAGAGCGGGTATCTTCCCATTCTAAAAAGCCTACTTTAGGTACAAACATCAAAAGACCAAAAGAGAGTAAAACCAGTTTTTCATCTAGTGCCATGCCAAAAGCTTGTTTCATAAAGGTATTTGCCACTAAGACCACTGCTAAAAGTACGATGATTCCATAGAGCCGTTTTTGAGCAGATGTAAGTTTTGGCACAATATGGCTGACATCTTCTACACACTCATCTACCACCCCTAAAGAGAGGATATAAGGGATAATCAATAACATCAATCCTACGACTGGAAACATATACATCATCCACTCCCCAAAAGCAAGTGTGGGTAGCTTATGCTCTTCTAAAAACCCTAATAAAATGAGATTAGGAGCAGTCCCTATAGGAGTAAGTATCCCCCCAACACTCGCCCCATAAGCAGTCGCAAGCAAAAAGCGTACTTTAAGCTTGATATTTTCACTTAAAAACAGAGCAATAGGCATGAGCATCAGCGTGATAGTCGTGTTTGAGAGTATAGAACTAAGCAGTGCAGAGGTAATAGCCAATGCATAGATAATCCCTCTTGCACTCTTAGGAAAGAAGCTTAACAGTCGTGCAGAAAAATACTTATGCAAACTTATCTTTTCAATGGCAATAGCCAACATAAATCCACCTAAAAAGAGAAAGATAATAGACTTAGAATAGTTGGCTGTCACTGCTTGTGTATCTAATATACCAAAAATAGGAAAAAGGATAATAGGCAAGATAGATACTGCTCCCAAAGGCATCGCTTCATTTGTCCAAAGAGCTACTAAAAATGCCACCAAACCTATAAGCAGGGAATGTTGTACAGAAAACACCAAAAGTGCTAAAAAACCAAATGCCAACCCTATGGCTATTGCTATACCAATGCCTTTCATCTATTTCCTTTTATATATTTCATCTATATATACTAGCTCAACATCTTTTAAAATATCGTTAGCCGATGCCAAAGCCTGCATCGTCATTTTATGGGGATGCCCAATAGCCACAGCATACCCTTTTTTCTTAGCTATCTTCACTGCCTGTGCCAACTGCTTATGTATGTATGCTTCGTTATGTTTGTTATCTATAAAAATATCTCTAGCAACATAAGCATCACCAAAAGTATGTGCTACCTTACGTACTTTAGAACTGCCCACTGTTCTACTATCTACAAATACAAAGCCATTTTTACGTAACGCCGTGTAAAGTGTATTCATCGCCTTATAATCATTTGTATATACTGAACCCGTATGGTTATTGATATATCTTGCATGAGGAAAGAGTGCTCTTAACTCATGCACACGTTTATCTACTTGAGCACTCGTAAATGAGGTAAGTAACGTTTTATACTGAGAATTAAACTGTGTACTACTTGACTCCATAGGTAGATGAATCATATAGTGTTTTAACCCCTTAGCTAAACGATGAGATGTCATAGATAGTTCAGAAGGAGGAAAGATAGAAGGTGTCATCTTTATGCCCGTTGCTCTCATAGCAGCTAACTGACTTTGTTTAGATACATCATCTATCACAATGACTAATTTCGGTTTTTTTGATTTGGGAGCTAAAATGGTTTTTTGAATGGTAGCTTTTTTTACTACTTTAGGTTTAGGCTTTGTAACTTTTATTTTTTTAATGACTTTTGGCTTCACTTTTTCTTTGACAAC
The DNA here is from genome assembly GCA_027066595.1 of Sulfurovum sp. GTDB lineage: Bacteria > Campylobacterota > Campylobacteria > Campylobacterales > Sulfurovaceae > Sulfurovum. The sequence goes on along the minus strand of JAMONG010000007.1, from coordinate 1,798 downwards.
AACTACCTTTTTTTCCTCTTTAGGAGCTTTATGTTGTATTTTAGACAAATCTTCTAAAAGTTGTTTGGTGGTATATTCCCCTTCTATCTCCCCTCTTTCTATAGCAGAGGCAATACCATCACTATGTTGACCCAAATAAAACCCAAACCCTACAAAAGAAAACATGACAAACAGTGCAAGCACAATTAAAATATTTCTCTTTGTATGACTCTTCTTTTTACTTTTACGTTTTCGAGGTTTCACTGTGGTTTTTTTAGTCGTAAGTTTCTTTTTAGTAGTGCTTTTAGATTTTGTAGTAGATTTCTTTTTTTTAGGTTGGACAGCCATATAATTCGCTTCAAATAAATTTTAAATATTATAGCGTGAGAATAAAAAGTTAGAATTAAATTGAAAAAGTATTGAGAAAACTAACTAACTAAAGATTTTTTCTTAGTTGTGCTTAGGTTTAAATGTTTGAGTAAAGGAGCTTACGTGTAGTAAGTGACTGCACTCATCATTTAAAGATGAGTGCAAATAAGAAAAAAAATTAGTTAGTTTCTTGGTCTACGATTTTACCTGCTGATATCCACGGCATCATTTCACGTAAAGAATTACCTGTTTTAGTGATAAGTTTTTCTTTATCATTTGATCTTTCAGCATTCATACGAGGGTAACCAGCTTGACCTTCTAAGATGAAGTCTTTAGCAAATCTACCATCTTGGATTTCTGTTAAGATGTCTTTCATTGCTGCTTTTGATTCAGCGTTGATTACTCTTTTACCAGAAACATAGTCACCATACTCAGCTGTATTTGAGATAGAGTATCTCATGTCAGCGATTCCACCTTCGAACATAAGGTCAACGATAAGTTTAAGCTCATGAAGACATTCGAAGTATGCAAGTTCTGGTGCGTAACCCGCTTCTGTAAGTGTTTCAAAACCTGCTTGAACGAGTGATGTTACACCACCACAAAGTACTGCTTGCTCACCAAAAAGGTCTGTTTCAGTTTCATCTTTAAATGTCGTTTCGATAATAGCTGTTCTACCACCACCGATAGCCGATGCATAAGAAAGAGCCAACTCTTTAGTTGTACCACTTGGGTTTTGACCCACAGCGATAAGATCTGGAATACCACCACCTCTTACGAACTCAGAACGTACAGTATGACCTGGTGCTTTTGGAGCAATCATAGTAACATTGATATCTTTAGCAGGGGTAACACGTCCATAATGAATGTTAAAACCATGACCAAACGCGATAGTAGCACCAGACTTTAGGTTTGGAGCAATTTCGTTTGTATAAATTTCAGCTTGGTTTTCATCTGGAAGAAGAATCATAATCACATCAGCTTTTGCAGTTGCATCTGCTACAGTTAATGTTTCAAAACCTTTCGCTTCAGCTTTAGCCCAAGATGAACCATCTTTTCTAAGACCTACAACAACATTTACACCAGAATCTCTAAGGTTCTCTGCGTGTGCGTGTCCTTGTGAACCGAAACCGATCATTGCTACTGTTTTAGATTTGATGATATTGATATCACAATCTTTGTCATAATATACATTTAAAGTTGACATTTAATTTCCTTAGGTAATTTAATAAATTTCGCGATTATATCTAAAACTAGCTTATTCTCTTTACTTTTTAGCTTATTAATCTTTTATGCTATAATTAATTATAATAACTAAGGAGTATTCAATGGTCGAATTTTTAGATGCCAATATCGTATGGTGGCATTGGCTTATACTAGGTTTCATCTTACTCATCTTAGAGATGAATACAGGTACCTTTGTCATTTTAGGCTTAGGTGTATCTGCTGTGAT
>JAMONG010000006.1 GCA_027066595.1 Sulfurovum sp. | reverse complement strand
TTAGATGAACCAGGAATATCTACATTATCCACGCCAACACCTGCACGTACTACTGCTGTGATGTTTTTTGCAGATGCTAAAAATGCATCATCCACATCTGTAGAAGAACGTGTAATAGCAACATCTGCTAAAGGAATAATATCTGCAATGAGTTTATCTTTTGGTTCATCTGCTGCATTTATTAATTCTATCTCACTGTCATTAGCTAAAATATCTAGCCCATCTTGATGAATATGGTCACAAACAACAATTGTTTTTTTTGACATGGGTTTAACCTTTATTAAATTTATATATGTGTGTAGGGGAATTCATACGATGAGTCGTATTACTCCGACTACTAAAGAGAAATGAAACCAAATACATTCATTGTATTTAACTTCTAAAGTAAATGAGACAAGAAGCCTCATATTACTTAATGATTATTTATTAAATTTATCACCAAAAGCATCACCTAAAGTCATACTATCATCTTGGTCTAGATTGAGTTGTTCCATTGCTTCACGTTCTTCTTGACGTTCAAGTTTTTTAACTGAAACTCTAATTCTATCTGTATTACCATCAATGAATGAAATCACACCTGTAATCTCTTGACCTTTTTCAATTTCATCAAATTTAAGTGGGTGAAGATCTTCTGTTCTGATAAGTGCATCAACATTTTCTTCAAGTGAAATAAATACACCGAAGTCTTTTTTGTCTTTTACTGTACCAGTAACGATTGCACCATTCTTGTTGTTCTCAGCAAATGCTTTTACAGGAGAAGCTTCTAGTGCTTTCTTAGAAAGTGAAATCTTACCAGCATCTCTATCGATTTTGATAATCTTCACTTCTACTTCATCACCAACTTTAAGTTCAGACTTAGCATTCTTAGATTTATCCCAAGAGATTTCTTGGTTATGAAGAAGACCTTCAACAGTCCCAACTTTCACAAACGCACCAAAGTCAGTAATAGATGTTACTGTACCATTTACTACATCTCCAACTCTGTTAGATGCTGTAAATGCATCCATCGGCTTAGGAAGAAGGTTTTTAAGACTTACTCTAAGTCTTCTACCCTCTTTATCTACTTCAATCACTTCTACATTGATTTCAGAATTATTTTCTAGGTAATCTTTAGGATGCTTAACATTTTTGTCCCAAGAAATTTCAGATACATGAAGGAATGCTTCAAGATCTTCACCAAGGTCAACAAATACGCCATAAGGTTCGATGTTAGAAATAGTAGCGGTTACCGTATCACCTACACCGATGATTGCATCGATATCAGCCCAAGGATCAGGATTAGCATCTTTAATAGAAAGTGAAAGGTGTCTTTTCTTTTTATCGTACTCAAGAGCAACAACATTTACTTCATCACCTTCAGCAAAATATTTAGAAGGGTTCACTGGACCTTTGTGAGAGATTTGTGAGTAGTGAACAAGTCCGTCCATACCACCAACATCTACAAACATACCATAAGAAGTAATTTTCTTAATAGTACCAATTACTGGGTCTTTGTTTTCAAGTAATGCACCAACGATTTCGTCAGTTTTAGCTTTATCTCTTTCAATAAGTTCTTTTCTTGAAACAACTACTGAACCTTTTTCTTTATCAACTTTAACGATAACAGCTTTTACTTTTTTACCAACAGCTTCTACACCTGGTTTAGAAGAAAGGTATGAAAGTGTACGTGGCATGAAAAATTCTAAACCGTCAACTTCAACAACGTATCCACCTTTATTTTTCTTAGTTACAACACCCTCGATGATGTACTCTTGCTCTTCGTCATACTCAGCGATAAACTCGTTAAGTGCCACACGACCAAGTGCCGCTTTATGTGAAATACGACCTCTACCCATTGTTACTACTTCAATAGTATCATTTACCGCAAAAGTTACATTACCTTCTTCATCAGTAATCTCAGTAAGCTCAAGATTTGCATCTCTACCACCACCGATATCTACTACTACTAAGTTGTCTTTTTCATCAATCTTAACGATTGTACCTGTAACTAAATCACTTTTTGACTCTGATTTTTTAAACGATTCCTCGAGCATCGCTGCAAAATCTTCTGTTTCATCTATTTCGAAATCTTCGAACTTCATACCTATCCTTATGTGTACACAAATTTTGCGTTATTATACCTTTTTAAACATAAATATGGCTTATAGAAATATGAACACTAAACTATGCTAAGAGAGCTTAAGAAGTGGGGAAGGAGTAAGGTATTGAAGAGGTGCTTAACTAGAAATACTCTTCAAAACCTCAAAATAGTTAGGAAAAGTTTTAGCCGTGCATTCTGGTTCATTAATCGTCACGGAGGCTTCATCTAAAGCCAAAAGAGAAAAGCACATCGCCATTCTGTGATCATCATAAGTATCTATAGCTGCATGTTTGAGCTGTTTTGGTGGGGTGATTTTGAGGTAGTCTTCACCCTCTTCTACCTCTGCCCCCACTTTACGAAGTTCTGTTGCCATAGCATAAAGTCTGTCTGTCTCTTTTACACGCCAGTTATAGATGTTACGTAAAGTTGTTGTACCCTCCACAAAAAGTGCTGTGGTGGCTATGGTCATCGCAGCGTCTGGTATATGATTGAAGTCCATATCTATAGCATGTAGTGTGTCTCGTGTCACAGAAACATAAGTATCACCCCATTCTACCCTTGCTCCCATTTGCTCCAAGACATCTACAAAAGCTACATCACCTTGTATACTGTTTCTTCCTATACCTGTAACTTTTACCGTACCACCTTTAATGGCAGCTGCCGCCAAAAAGTATGAAGCTGAAGATGCATCACCCTCAACCATAAAATGTTCTACAGCCTTATATTTCTGACCAGATTCAATGGTAAATGTTTTATAATTATCATTCTCAACATCTACACCAAAACGTTTCATAATGTCTAAAGTAATGTCTATATACGGTTTTGAAACAAGCTCTCCAATAATCGTAATTTTCATTTCACTTTTAGCTAAAGGTGAAGCCATAAGTAGTGCGGTAAGAAATTGACTCGAAATTGCCCCATCTATGCTTACATTACCACCTTTTAGTCCATTTGCTTCTATACGAAGTGGTGGGTAGCCCTCATTTTCTAAGTAAGTGATGTTCGCACCTAATTGACGTAAAGCATCGACTAAATGTCCTATGGGTCTCTCTTTCATACGAGGTTCACCTGTTAAGGTGTAAGACCCTTTACCTAAACACAATGCTGCACACAAAGGTCTCATAGCAGTACCCGCATTACCTAAAAAAAGCTCTTGTGCTTGGCTAGATGAAAATGCACCCCCATTTCCAACAACAGTACACTCTGTTTTATCATCTGAAAGGGTATACTTAATCCCTAGTTGTTTTAAGGCATTGAGCATATGACGCGTATCATCACTCTCTAAAAGATTTGTAATGGTTGTTCTACCCTCAGCTAAAGCTGCGAGTAAAAGTACTCTGTTAGAGAGACTTTTTGAGCCAGGAAGATTTATCTCTCCCTCTATTTTTTGTATTGGTTTTAAAGTAAGCGTATTCATGAAACTTTATCTACTTTCTTGAGTGATTGAATCTTATCAATCACATTTTGCACTACCCAGTCAGGGGTTGATGCCCCTGCAGAGATACCACAAAACGCTTTTTCTTCAAACCATGTTGCATCAAGTTCTGTTTCATTTTCTATAAGGTAAGAGTCATCACAATCACGCATACAAATACTATGCAACTGTTTTGTATTTGAAGAGTGTTTTCCCCCAATGACTATCATCACATCTGCATCTTTAGCCAGTTCTGCTGCGGCATCTTGATTTTCAAACGTTGCATTACAAATGGTATTAAAAACACGTATCTCTTTACGTGTACTCATCAGTGCAGTCACAATCTTAGCAAAGTCTTCAGGTTTTTTAGTCGTTTGTGAAACCACTGCCACTTTGCCTTTAAGAGGAAGTTCTTCTAACTCTTCAGGTTCTAATACGATGAATGCATCTTCTAAATCATCTGCATAACTCACTACCCCTTTTATTTCAGGGTGGTCTTTATCTCCAAATATGACGATGCTATACCCATCTTCACTCATCTTTTTGACAATGTTCTGTGGTGTTGTCACGTAAGGACAGGTAGCATCTATAACATTATGTTCATTTTGTTCTAACGCAGCCAGTTCATCCTTAGGTATACCATGTGTACGTATGACAACAGTACCCTCTTTTTCAATATCTTCTAACTTTTCAACAAGTCCTATATTGAACCCTACTTTTAGTCTATTGATTTCATCTTTATTATGAATAAGTGGTCCATAAGTTACTGAACCTTTATGCTCTTCTGCTATCTCTATCGCACGTTTGACACCAAAACAAAACCCATAACTAGATGCTAACTCTATTTTCATAACCTTATCTCAACTCCGCATTACACTCAGTTTCAAGTGTTTTCATAATCTTATCCATCACAGACTCTATGTCTGCATCTTCAAGTGTCTTATCCATAGACTGTATGAAAAAACGAACCGTGAGAGACTTTTTATCTCCTAATTTTTCATCTTCATAAATATCTACAGGGTAAACATCTTTAAGCATAGGAAGGTCTAAACCATGAAGTACTTTTGCCACTTCATAGTAACCCATTGTTTTATCTATTACCACAGAAAGATCTTTATAAACTCCCTGA
>JAMONG010000005.1 GCA_027066595.1 Sulfurovum sp. | reverse complement strand
AAGGTAGCAACTGACGTAGCTTCTCGTGGTCTAGATATCAAGGACATCGAACTGGTCATCAACTACGATTTACCATTCGATGCAGAAGTCTACACCCACCGCATAGGACGTACAGGACGTGCAGATGCCACAGGTACAGCAATCTCCCTCTTTTCCTCAAAAGACAGTGAAAAGTGCTCATATGTACTCCAAAAAGCTAAGAAATGTGAGATGAAAGAGTTACGTGTGGATGCAAAGTTTAAAATGACATCAGAATACGACACGCTCTGTCTCAATGGTGGTAAAAAAACCAAACTCCGTGCAGGGGACATCATAGGGACATTCTGTAAAGAGATAGGTATAGAAAACAGTCTTATAGGAAAAATAAATATCACCGATACAAAGTCTTATATAGCCTTACATCATACAGTTGTAGATAAAGTGTTTAAAGCCTTGAAAAAAGTGAAGATTAAAAAGAAGAAATATATTGCATGGATATTGGACTAATCTTCCAATATCTCTTTACGTCTTCTATATCTTACCACATAGAAAATAGTAATCAATATGACACTTACTAAAGCGATAAGTGTCGCAGACTTTAAATACTCAGAGATAAGCGCTTCATTTGAGCCTACTAAGTATCCAACACCAACAAGTACCACTACCCATATACCAGCACCCAATGAGGTGTAAAATGAGAATGTTGCAATGTTCATACGTGCAAGTCCAGCAGGAAGTGAAATGAGTTGGCGAATACCAGGGATGAGTCTACCTGTAAATGTTGAGATTTCTCCATGTCTAGTAAAGAAAATATCTAATTTATCTAATGTTTCTTCTTTTATAAAAAAGTATTTACCGTACTTCAATATGAGTTTTCTACCTAAAGATTGTGCGAGATAATAATTCAGTAATGCACCACCTAAAGAACCTAATATGCCTACTAAAATAACCATATAGATATTCATCTCACCTTTGAAAGCTAAGTACCCCGCAGGTATCATGATAATTTCACTTGGAAAAGGGAAAAATGTACTTTCAAGAAACATAAGAAGAAAAATACCCCAATACCCCATATCACCAATGTACGAGACAATGGTATTTGCTATTTCGTGTATCATTATTCGCTATAAGCACCGACTGCAGTGAGTCTTTTATAACGTTGGTCTAACATTTCATCAACGGTGAGTTCTCGAAGTGCTTTCACATTCTCTAAGAAGTAAGACTTAACTACCTCTGCCGCTGTTTGTTTGTCTCTATGTGCACCGATAAGTGGTTCACCCAATACATCATCGATAAGCTTATGTGAAAGTAAATCTTCGGGTGTGATTTTAAGTGCTTTGGTTGCTGCTTCAACTTTAGTAGGGTCATTCCATAAAATAGCTGAACATCCTTCTGGAGAGATAACAGCAAAAACAGAGTAACGCATCATCGCTAACTTATCTGCTACACCAATCGCAAGTGCACCACCCGAACCACCTTCACCTATAACAATAGAGATGAGTGGTACTTTGACTGCTGCAAATTCAAAAAGGTTTTTAGCTATCGCTTCAGACTGCCCACGTTCTTCTGCACCTAACCCTGGATAAGCACCTGGGGTGTCTATGAGCATTAAAACAGGAATATCAAACTTCTCCGCCATTCGTACAGCACGAAGTGCTTTTCTGTATCCCTCAGGGTTTGGCATACCAAAGTTACGTTTGATTTTATTTTTAACCCCACGCCCTTTTTGTTCCCCTATAAGCATGGTCTTTTGACCATTTACCCAACCTATGTAACATAAGATAGCTGGGTCATCTCGGAATGCTCTATCCCCATGAATTTCATATGCATCTTCCATAAGTAATTTTATATAGTCTAATGCATAAGGTCTATCAGGATGACGTGCAAGTTGAAGCTTCTGAAAGTCGGAGAGTGCACTAAATGTTTTGTTCACCTCTTTTTCCAAATCTTTTTGAAGCTTCTCAACTTCACTCATATTTGCAATGGCATGGGCAGATACGATCTCTTCTTGTATCTTTTCAATTTTGTTTTCAAAATCTAAATAAGTTGCCATAGTTTTAACCCTTATATTTTCTTAAAGATAACGACGCCATTTGTTCCACCAAAACCAAATGAATTAGACATTGTAATATTAATTTCGGCTTTTCTTGCCCCTGTAGTAACATAGTCCAAATCACAATTTTCATCTGCAGTAGTATGATTAATGGTTGGAGGAAGTACACCATCTCTCATAGCCATAAGACATACCACGGCTTCTATCGCACCTGCAGCACCTAAACAGTGCCCTATCTGACCTTTAATAGAAGACATTGGAGGACAGTTCTCTTTCCCGCCAAGAAGCTCTTTGACTGCTGCTGTTTCATTTTTATCATTCACTGGTGTGGAAGTACCATGTGCATTGATATAGTCAATTTTAGGCTCCCCTGCCATTTTGTATGCACCCTTCATCGCACGAAGAGGACCATCCATAGTAGGTGTTGTAATATGGTTTGCATCACCACTTTCACCAAAGCCTATAAGCTCACCATAAATAGTAGCACCACGTGCCACAGCATCATCGTAAGATTCTAACACCAATGCTCCTGCACCCTCACCCATCACAAAACCATCACGATCTGCATCAAATGGACGAGATGCTGCTTGTGGGTCATCATTTCTTGTTGAGAGTGCTTTCATTGCAGCAAATCCACCTATACCTACTGGACAGATAGCTGACTCTGCACCTACAACTAGCATTTTATCTGCCGTACCTACCATGATAGACTTTGCCGCTTCACCAATAGCATGTGTACCTGCAGCACAAGCAGTAACCGATGCTAGGTTTGGGCCTTTCATGCCCTCGTATATAGAGATAAATCCACCAAGCATATTTACTAACGATGAGGGTATGAAGAAAGGAGAAATTCTTCTAGGACCTCTGTTGCCACACACTAAAGAGTTTTTTTCTATATTTGGAAGACCTCCAATACCTGAAGCAGAGGCAATACCAAATCTTTCCATATCTACATCATCTGGTAAGTTAGCATCTGCTACAGCTTCTTTTGCTGCTTTTAAGCCTAGCTGTATAAATCTATCTGCTTTTTTTGCTTCTTTGGCATCAAGTACTTCTGAGACATCAAAATCTGCTATCTCACCTGCAATAGTAACAGACTGACCCTCTGTATCGAAACTTTCTATGGTTCTGATACCACATTTACCTTCCATAATACCCGTAAATGCACTCTCCTTATCTAACCCTAGAGAGTTGATCATTCCTAAACCTGTAACTACTACTCTTTTCACTGATGCTCCTATGTGTGCTTAAATAAGATATAGATAAATATTTGAAAAAATACTCAACTATATGTTAGAAATGAAACGTTTCCCCAAAAGGGAAACATCAAAAATTATACGTTCTCGATAAATTTGATTGCATCAGATACAGTAGCGATTGCTTCTGCTTGATCATCAGGAATTTCGATATCGAATTTTTCTTCAAGTGCCATTACAAGCTCAACAACATCAAGACTATCAGCCCCAAGATCCTCTACGAATTTCGACTCTTCTTTAACCTCATCTGGGCTCACATTTAGTTGCTCAACAACTACTTCTTTTACATCGTCAAATAATGCCATTGACTACTCCTTTAGTTTGTTAATAATACGCCTAAGTATAACAAAAAAAGTATAAAAAGCTTATAGTTTAGAAGAAATCTCTCTTTGTGTTTGGATAAAAAGTGTTTTTGTGTAGAAATTGCAAAATTGAAAGATACCAATAGGGTGTAAAGCACCCTATTGGTATGAAGATTTAAAATTTATATTTTATATTTGTATAAAAGTAACGCCCTGGTTCATTCATAAGCATTACATCGTTGTTAGGCAAAGTAAGTAAAATCAAGTCTTTATAGGTATTTGAGACTGCATAGGTAGTATCAAACACATTGTCTATACCTACAACCACTTCAAAGCTTTTGCCAAACCCTTTTGTAGCTCTTAGGTTTACAACTGTGTAAGAGTCTAACACCTGCTCTCCATTTTCATAATCTATGTTATCCCATGAATCAGAAGCTATCACTTCTGCTCTTAGTGAAAGGTCATTCCATACATCATAATTTACTGCGGCATTTAATTTAAATGGTGCAATCTCTGGCATATCTGTACCAACTTGTCCTGAGAGTGGATTGTCTTTTGTCCCTTTTTGATATGCCAACCCATAATCAAAATAGAGTGATTCTGTAGCTACATATGTACCACTCAAATCAAACCCATACAGTGTTGCATCTACATTTTCATAAGCATTTACACTTACCATTTTATCCATCATCATTTTTGTATTGCTGGCATTAAATGCAATGTAGTCTTGTAGTTTGGAGTAAAAAACTTTCGCTTTAAGTGTGCTGTTTTCATACTGCTTCTCTACACCTAGGTCAACTTCATAATTGATAGTATTTTTCAAATCAGGTGTTCCTATGAGGTTCCCCATTGAACCTACCCAGTACAACTCTTTTGCATCTGGAACACGTGAAGACTTTCCAAGCCCTGCAAAATATTTTGTTGTACTATTAGCCTGATACGTTGCCAATGCATATCCATTGAGTTCATCATAGGTGTTAGATGCTTGTTTAGGGTTTGCAGAGTCTATATCTGTCGTATCGTAACGCAGTCCAAAATCAAGTGTTAACGTATCCATCTTAATGC
>JAMONG010000004.1 GCA_027066595.1 Sulfurovum sp. | reverse complement strand
AAGGGTTTTTTGCGTTTATTCTTAAATTCTTTTAAATTTATCTTTTACTTACATTATATATGATAATTCTATTAATTTTAGCTTATTTACTCTTTATTCTCCCCTGTGCCACTCCTGTTCTTTATTTGATGAATTGAGAAACTGATGTCATATAATTTAATCCTATATATCAACTTAGTAATTAAGAATATTATTCTGAATTTATATCGTATATCTTTTAAATTTAGTAAAAAATAATCTAATCATTATCATGAATTTACTTCTATAATTTAAATTTTGTCAAGAATATTTAGAATTTATGTGGTTTTTTTGATTTATTTTAGATTTAGATAAATTGATTTTCTCTATAGAGAATGTATTTAGAATATAATAAAAGTTTAAATTTGGTATAGATTTGATTTAATGCTGTGAATACAGTAAGAGAGTGCACGTAAAGTACATGATCGAACGAAATGAAACCGTTCGATCAAAGGTATGCGGAATCTAAATCTTTTAGATTTGTTCTGCTTCTTGTACGTCATATAAGATATCATCCATAGGATGTCTATACATAGGCATAGCAAGACGTTTTTCATCAAGTACGTGACCGATGAATCCGATACTTCTACCTACAATGAAGAATGCATTAAGCGTACCTGACTCGATAAATTCGTTGATTTCATCTTCAGAGTAACCTAATGCTCTCCACATGTCTACCATAAGGATACCAATAGTACCATCCACATTAAGAATGAGGTTTTCTTTCTTAGATGTAGTAAGTGCTTCAACCGTTCTTGCATAATCAAGAAGTGGTGTAGCTGGGAAATACTCATTGGCAAAATCCATAAGACCTGTTACACGTAAGTCTGGGTTTTTCAATGATTTAATACGGTGTCCGATTCCTGGAATTGGCACACCCTCACCTTTCATATACTTTAAAAAGCCTTTAGGGTCAAGACCATTATCGTCTGCATATTTAAAGTATTTAGCTGCACCATCAATAGCACCACCAAATCTTGGTCCAATTGTAAGAAGACCCGTTACGAGTGACTCAACTACTGATTTACCTGCACGTGCAGTTACTTTTGCATTGTGTGCACCTGATACTGCTGGTCCGTGATCTGCAACTGTTTTAATCACTGTTTCAATAAACTGAGTTGCCCACTCTGGGTACTGCTTTTTGAACCATAGAAGTGAAATAACATCACCTATACCTTTTCCTGTAGCAGGTGTTGCTACTGAAGAGATAGGGAATCCAGCGTATGTACACTCTTCGCCTCTATCATCAGAAATAGTACAGATAAATTCTTTAGATCTTCTAACTGTTGGTACAACATTCATTTCTGGTTCTGGAATCTCAGCAATATTTAATGATTCAAATACCTCTTTGATTTTCTTTGGAAGGTCATTGAATGTAGCTGGGACGTGAATACCTGCTTCAGCCATTGCATTGTTTTTATACTCTGCTGTTTCCATTTCACCATTTGCAGAAGCTCCTGCATGACCAAACTGAACACCTGAATCATAGTACTTAGCAATCGTACCGATACACCATGCGATGATTGGTTTTTTGATTTTACCTGATTTTACAGCTTCAATCACTTTGTACTCTTCAGTACCACCCACTTCTCCAAGAAGAATCATATATTTTACTTCTGGGTTCTCTTCCATTCTAAGAAGGTTATCGATAAATACAGATCCTACGAATCTATCTCCACCAATGGCAACACCTTCTGCGATACCATCTGCATTGATAGCAATAATGTTAGAAAGTTCGTTGAAAAGTCCACCTGAACGTGTAACTAAACCACAAGAACCAGCTCTATGTAATTTAGAGTTAATAATGTTAGAAATAGTACCACCGATGTTTGCAATCTTAAATGCACCTGGAGCGATAGCACCAACTGTTGCAGGTCCGATAACAGTAACGCCAGCAGCTCTTGCTTTTTCATTCATACCACGTGCTAGTCTCTCTGGGATACCTTCAGCAGTAATCATGATTGATTTAAATCCACCAACTTCTAATGCTTCCATAGTCACATCATATGCTGTTCTGAAAGATGCAAAGTTTAAAAGGGCATCAGCTTGTGGCTGTGCTTCTTTTGCTTCTGCAGTAGTCTTATATAGTGGAATCATTATCTCATCTGCACCATAGAAGAACTTTTCAAATTTGTTTGAGCTTGTTGGAGCAACAATACCAGCAACTGATGGTGTTTCTCTTTTGATAGTATAATCGTAATCTAACATTCTTTGGATAGCAGTTTTATTGTTGTTCCAAAAAATGGCTTGTGTATCTTTAGTAAATAATTTTGACATACGTTTCTCCCTACTTCTCTAGTGCCATACGCACGATATCTGTTACATGTGTTTCTGGTCCATAAACTTCGATGTAAAGACCCATTCTGTCCGCTGCTTCTTTAATATCTTTAAGACCTTTTTCATAGTTTGGTCCACCACGTCTTACATAAATCTTAACGTCAACAGCTTTAAGCTTATCTTGATAGTTTTCAAATGCTTGAATAATACCTGTAAATGTTTTAGCAACATCTGTAAAGTTAGCAATCGCTCCACCAATGATAAGTACTTTACCACGTCCTGAAGGATCTTTCTCTCTTGTCATAAGATCAAAAAGTGTCTCTGCATAAAACTTAGTCTCACCTGTTGTTGGTCCACCTGAATACTCACCATAGTTAGCAAGATCTTCAATACCAGCCATATCAGCAATAGTATCAGCATATACAACTGAAGCACCACCACCAGCAACCATTGTCCAGATGCGAGCTTCTGGTTTAAGAAGTGTCAATTTAAGTGAAGCACCTGTTTTAGCATCTGCTTCTTCAACAGCCAATACTTCTGGAGACTTTTCTTCCATACCAAAGGCAGTTGGATACTCAACATCACCCCATTCAGATACCATCATAAATCCAGCAGTATCATCTAGTTTAGCAACCATATCAAGAAGTTCAACTTTTTTACCTTGAAGTACAAATGGATTGATTTCTAGGTATGCAAAGTTTAAATCTCTGTATGCTTTAAAGAAACCGATAGCAAACTCTGCGTATGCTTCTTTATCTTTGTCTGCAACATCTGCAGGAATGTTTGCTTTAATTTTAGAAGCAATTTGCTCTTCTGTATCAGTGATAGCAAAAGCAACTTCAGTTACTTTGTCATCCCAACCCTCTTCTACTTCCATTCCACCTTCAGCAGACATATAAAGCATATCATTGTCCCCAACACATGTAGCAGAGATATAGTACTCTTCTTCTTGTGTGTGTGGCATAAATGGCTCAACTAAAAAGTGAGTTAGCATATCTACTGATGGCTCACCTGTTGGAGTATCTCCATCAAATGAAAAGAAAACTTCTTGTTTCTTTCCACCTTTTTCGTCAATCCATGAAGCAGCTTTTTCAAGGGTTACATCACCTGGTTTAGCATCTTTAAAAAGAACCAATCCATTTTTACCTCTTTTTCCAAAAAGCATATCTGGCTTTGCAACCAATGTTTTTTCATTTAACCATGAATGTGTTTTTGCAGCTTCTCTTAGTTCTGCTCCATTTTGAACCATTACAGTTTCATATGCATATGTAAAGCCTGGGAAATACTTATCCCAGTGCTTTGCCAAGATTGACTTTGCGTCATACTCTCTAATCGCCTTTTGAGCCATCGAGTTCTCCTTTAGTTTAGTTCTTGATAGTTTAGCACCAAGTAGTTTTAAGTTTTGTTTAGGTGAATTAAATCATAAGAATAAAGTAAATATTGTGTATATTAGAAACAGTTTTTTAAGTAAAAATGTTTTATTCTGGACAAGGGTTGATATTGTAATATCTTAGTTGGTAAACTTCTCTTCCATGTGCACCATCGTAACACTCTATATCTTCTGATTTTAATTCTTTTGCTAAAAAATAGGGTTGATACACTCGCTTAGCAAAATGCTGTGAAGGGTCTTTCAAAATATAAAAAAACAGTTGATGAAAAACGATAATAGAAACACTCAAACCTAAAAATGCTACAACCACATAAAATGCTCTTTTATAGCGTTTTTGAAACTCTGGAAGACGTACACGTACGGAGTGATTAAATACATCTAACATCAAGATAATAGCTATCGTTACATAGGGTGCAAAGTCTGTGATGTCTACACGTTGTCTAATGGAAAGAAGCAATGAAAATGTTAATGCTGTAAATGAAATATACCATAGAAGTGTTTTTTTCTCACGCAGTAAAATACGATACATAGCATAGAAAAAATAGAGAAAAAGTAGCGGTGAGAATACGCTTGCATAAAGTCCAAAAATCTCAACAAAATGCCCTGAGGGTCCTCCTCCTACTTCAATACCTTTAGCTAAATAGACAAAAGCAATCAGAAATGTTGCAGAAAATATAGCGAGTTTCCTGTCCTTATGTACCAATCCATAAAGCAATAAAGCAACAAAGAAGATAATAGATGCTTCATGAATGAAAAAGAGTGCTAACATCACAAAAGGTAAAGACCAAAAACTATCTCTTTCATACATAAGTACAAAATAGATCACCAAAGGCAATACGATAATGGCTTCATTTGCCAAAGTACTTGCAGTAATAATCCCGGGGAGAAACATAAAAAGTGTTGTAGACAAATAAGCATCTGATCTTTTGGAAAAATATCTTCGGCTTAGTTCATAAAAAAGAGAAATACTTAAAAAACCCAATACAATA
>JAMONG010000003.1 GCA_027066595.1 Sulfurovum sp. | reverse complement strand
CCCATCGTTGTACCATGGCAGAAAGAATCGCAGCCACTTCAATCATCCAAGGAATCGGACCCCAAAACCTACGAAAAAGACGATGAAACCACCCCTCTACTTTTTCATCTATCTCATTAAAACCATATTTCTTAAGTCGTTCTTTGACACTTTCTTCATTTAAACCTGATAAATTATCTATATCAACATCTTGCACTTCCATAAAAAACTCCGTTTTTATTTTCATAAAAGTAAATAATAAATTGTCCTTTCTCAACAATTAGTAAAATTTACCTAGTAAAACCTCTCTTCCAAGCTCCATACCAAATTGATAATAAGTGTCAACCTCCAACATAATACCACATAGAACTTTTAAAAGTTCTATGATTTTTTTTGTAAATAAACGACACTAAGCGGTGCCAATGTAATCTTTATATGATTTTTACATCCATGTTCCTCTTTTGAAACAGATTTCATACTTGGTAGTTTTTTTGTATTCCCACCAAAAAGAACATCGTCTGAAGAAAAAATTGTTTCATAAATACCTTTTCTGGCGACACCAATCCTGTAATGTATATGCTCTTTATCTGCAAAATTACAAACAACAATAATCAGTTTTTGATTACGTGCACCTTTACGTATAAAAGCAATAACATTCGCCGTGTAGTCATTCTCTTTTATCCAAGAAAAACCCTCATTTTCAATATCATTTCTATGTAAAGAAGGTTCATCTCTATAGAGTCCATTCAATATTCTTACACAGTTTTGTACTCCCTGATGTGGCAGATATTGCAGTAAATGCCAATCAAGACTAGCTTCATAATGCCACTCATTAAACTGCGCAAATTCTCCACCCATGAAAAGAAGTTTCTTCCCAGGATGTGCCATCATTAAAGTATAAAGTGCTCGTAAGTTTGCCAACTTTTTCTCATTATCTCCCGGCATTTTATTAATGAGTGAGCCTTTCATATGCACAACTTCATCATGACTCAGTGGCAGAATGTAGTTTTCATGGAACATATAGACAAAACTAAAGGTTAGATCTTTATGATAATACTCTCGAAAAAAAGGATCAATTTTCATATATTTTAAGATGTCATGCATCCAGCCCATATTCCATTTATAACCAAATCCCAAACCACCTTGATCCACTCTTCCTGTAACCATAGCGTAGTCTGTTGACTCTTCTGCTGCCATAATAATATCTGGGAAATTTTCATACACCATTTTATTTAGCATTTGTAAAAATGTTACTGCACCACGGTTAATATTACTTCCATCTTCATTTGGTACCCACTCGCCCTCTTCTCTAGCATAATCTAGATAGAGCATCGAAGCTACACCATCAACACGAATCCCATCTACATGATACATCTCAAGCCAAAACATTGCCGAACTTACCAAAAATGCCCGAACTTCATTTCTATCATAATTAAATATTGCACTCTTCCACTCAGGATGGTATCCCTTTCTCGAATCTGCATGTTCATAAAGACAGGTGCCGTCAAAGTTCATCAGACCATGCCCATCATTAACAAAATGTGATGGTACCCAGTCTAAAATCACCCCGATGTCATGCTGATGCATAATATTTACAAACTCCATAAACTCCTGCGGCGAACCATAGCGTGAAGTAGGTGCAAAGTAGCCAGTTATCTGATAGCCCCATGAACCCTCAAAAGGGTGCTCCATGACCGGCATTAGCTCAACATGCGTATAGTTCATATCAACAAGATATTCTGCTAAAAGGTGCGCAGATTCAACATAAGTCAAAAAGCGGTTATCCTCTTCAACTTTTCGTCTCCATGAACCCAGATGTACCTCATAAATTGATATAGGTGCTTTATGAGAATTTCTCTTAACTCTGTTTTTCATCCATTTAACATCATTCCACGTAAAACCATCCAAATTCCAAATTTTTGAAGCAGAACTAGGTGCTACTTCTGTATAAAAAGCAAAAGGATCTGATTTATCTTTATTTGCGTAAAGATTATCTGAATCTACATAATACTTATAGGTACTTCCTTGTGTAATGTTGGTAATAAATCCCTCCCAGATACCAGAACCATCTTCTCTTTTTCGCAGAGGATGGGAACTTTTATTATAAGCGTTAAAATCTCCTTCAACAGCTACACTCTTTGCGTTTGGTGCCCAAAGGGCAAAATAAACACCGCTTTTCCTATCTCTTTTCATAGGGTGTGCTCCTAGATGTTTATAGAGTTTTGCATGTGTACCCTCTTTAAAAAGATAGATGTCAAATTCGCTTAAACGCGACAGATCATAAAAAATTTCATGTTTCATCTTAATTTCCTCTTTTACTCTTAAGTGCAAAAAGATACACTTTTTCATACTCTTTTGCCGAATCTTCCCAGCTAAAGTGTTCTTGCATTGCAAACTGCTGCATTTTTTGAAATGCCTCTTTGCTATTCTTATAAACATCTACAGCCCACAATACGGTATGGTAAAGTGCTTCATTAGTCGCATCATAGAACTTAAAACCATTGCCTATGTTATGATCATCATCAAAGTTGATTATTGTATCATCTAGCCCACCTGTTGCACGAACAATAGGTAAAGTACCATAACGCAGACTATAAATCTGATTAAGCCCACACGGCTCAAAAATTGAAGGCATTAAAAACATATCACTTCCTGCTTCTATTTTATGTGCAAGTACATTTGAGTAACCGATATGCAGAGCAAAGTTTTCTCTACCATGTGCTACTTTTGCAAAAAATGATTCCGCCCATACTTCGCCTGTTCCAAGCATTACAATCTGTAATTCATAATCAAGGAGTTTATACACTACTGATGCAATAAGTGCTATCCCTTTTTGTTCTACAAAACGTCCAACAAAACCTATAAGAGGTATATCTTCACGCAAAACTAGTCCAAAATGTTTTTGTAAATCTCTTTTGCAAAGTGCTTTTTTATCTATATCGTCTCTATCATATTTCATGGCAATAAACTTATCTTGTGAGGGATTCCATTCAGCATAATCAACACCATTAAGAATTCCAAAGAGTTTATAATTATGTGCCCGTAAATGCCCATCAAGTCCAAATCCAAAGTCTGGCGTTTGAATCTCTTGTGCATATTTTTTTGAAACTGTCGTAATAGCATCTGCTACAGCAATACCACCTTTAAGCAGATTAATACTATCAAAACTCTCTAACTCATGGTGATTAAAATGTTCCCAACCAACTTCCATAACATCAATAATACTTTTATCACAATAGCCTTGATGCTGAAGATTATGAATTGTCAAAACAGTTGCAGCATGGGCAAAATCATGCACAAAACGAGTTTGTGCTAAAAGAGGCAGTACTGCAGTATGCCAATCATTTGCATGAATAATATCTGGTGTAAAAGGGAGCATTTTACAAAGTTGCAATGCAGCTTTAGAGAAAAAAATAAAACGCTTATCATTATCATGATAGCCTCCCTCCTTATCACCATAAAGCCCACTCCGTCCGAAATATGCTTCATAATCTATAAAATAAATAGTCACTTTACTTTTTGGAAGTTGTCTTCTATAAACACCTGCCCAAAACTCTCCTAAACTTCCCATAGGAACACCTAATGGTGTAGGAAGTTGTTCAAGTTGACTTCTGTCAATATTATAATAACGAGGCATTACAACAATTATATTGTGTCCAAGTCTTTCCAAAGCTTTTGGAAGTGCACCTGCAACATCTGCCAAACCACCCGTTTTTTCAAATGGCACAACTTCTGAAGCAGTAAAAAGTATATTTAACTTATTTGACATCGCTTTTCCTTTAGTAAAAATGCACCTTCTAAAGAGGAGTTTTCAAATTGTGAACATACTATTTTCATATTTTGTAAAGAAAGTGGCATTGCATAATTTTTAATTCTTCTAGATATTTCTTTATATATGTCTGGATTATTTTTAATAATACCTCCACCTAAAACTAAAATTTCTGAATTAAAAAGGGTAATGGTTGTTCCAACTGCATATAATAAAGCCTCGATAAATTGTCTATATATTTTTTGAGCATCCTTTCTCTTATTCTTGCAAAGTGCTTGCAGAGAGAAACTTTCATCTAATTTGTAATACTGTTTCCATTTTAAAACCCCACTGCCTGAAGCATATAGCTCCATACAGTTGCGCTTTCCACACGAACAAAAAAATGGAGCATCTTGAAAAGGAATATGCCCTAACTCTGTAGCAATATTTTCAAAGCCACGAAGCAAAACAGAATCGCTGATGATTCCAAGCCCTAAACCAGACCCAACAAAGAGCGCTGCAATATTTTGTGTATCATAAGCTTGTGACTCTGCCAAAACAGCGCAGTTGAGATCATTTTCTATCAGGAGTTCTACTTCGTATTTCTCTTCTATGTAAGCTTGAATATTCTCTTTATCTATTGTGATGTTTGGTGCTGTAATAATCCGTCCATCGCGCACCTGTCCTGCATATGATATATAAATAGAAGTTATACTTTGTTCTTTTTTCAAGAGAGAGTCTAAAAAAGTAGCTAATCCAATTTCACTACTCTTTAGTGTAGCTTTTTTCACACTCTTTGACCCTTTTCTCAATTCATAACGAAGATATGTACCTCCAACATCTACTCCTAAAATCATACTAAGCTCCTATAAAGCTCCAAATAGCGTTGTGCACTTTTATTAAAAGAAAAATCACATTGAAGATTAAAATGTTGATAGTGTTTTAGTCTTTCTTGATCTTCATATAAGTCTTGGGCTCGTTTAAGTGCATACAAAAACTCTTGTTTATTTTGTTCTGTGTAACTTATACCTCTGCCACACAAAGCTTTTATCTCGTGAACACTTTCCTTTAAACCACCCACTTCATGTACTACGGGGATCGTTCCATTTTTCATTGCAATAAACTGATTGAGTCCACAAGGTTCAAAAGTTGAAGGCATCAGTAAAAAATCTGCTGCCAGATAAATTTGATGAGAGAGTGCTTCATCATAAGCTTCAAAAAAATAAAAGTTTTCATAAAGTCGTGCATATTTTTTTAAAACTTTAACGTACTCCAACTCACCTTTTCCCAATATAAAAAGATAAAGATTTTGAGAGAGTAACAGGTCTAAACTCTCTATCAAGAGTTCAAGCCCTTTTTGTTCGACTAAACGACTTATCATTACAAAAAGAGGCAATTCTTTTTTTACAAATTGGAACTTTTTATACAAAAGTTCTTTAGCAGTTTTCTTATCTCCAATCTCTTTTAGAGGAGGAAACATTCCATAGTCTATACCATTTAAAATACCAAAAAGCTTCTTTTTATGAACTTCTAAAAATCCATGAAGCCCACATCCAAACGTCTCTGTAAGTATCTCCTGTGCATACGTCATACTCACAGTTGTTATACAGTCACTAAATGCTATGCCGGCTTTAAGAAAATTTACTTTCCCATGAAATTCTAAAGCATCCATAGTAAAATAATGCTCTTCAATACCTAAAATTTTTAAAACAGCTCTATCAAAAATTCCCTGATAAGCAAGATTATGCATTGTGAAAAGTGTCTTTGTTGTCAAATCATACTTTTTTACAAAAAAAGCAACCAAAGCAGTATGCCAATCATTAAGATGAATAAGCGTGATATTGAGTCGCATACTAAGTTCAACAATTGCCATACAAAAGATGGTAAAACGCAAAGCATTCTCTTTATAATCAGCTAAACTATCACCATAAAGAGAATCTGTTTGACTAAGATAGGGTGCCTCAATAAAGTAAGTTATAATACCTTTTTCTTCATGTTGCCATATTTTTAAAGCATAATTGTCACCATCTAAAGTAATGGTAAAGTTATCATAAAAGCACAATGCTTCTCTTGCCATAAAAGAATACAGAGGCATCACTCTTGCAATATCTACATATTTTTTAAGAGCAAGAGGCAAAGCGTAGGCAACATCTGCCAAACCACCTGTTTTGGCATAAGGAAAAATCTCACTTGCAGCAAATAATACTTTCATTTTTTTCCTTCTCGCAAAAGCTCTGCCGCCATCTCAGGAGTTACACTGTTCATAGCTATGCCTGTAGAGAGTTCAAACCCACCCAAAGTATATATACGAGGCATAATTCTAATGTAGAACGTAAAACTTTTCTCAATATCCTCCATATAAACTTCATTCTCAAAATTTTGATTTAAAGGTGCCAAATAAAAAGCTATATTAAAATCATAAATACCAAGTTGCCGATCCAATTTTCTAAAAACATCTGTTAGTAACAGAGACAAATCGAACAACTCTTCTCGTGAACACTGTGTAAGATTCGAGAGCACTTTTGTCGGTGAAACAATCACCTCAAAAGCAAAAAAACTTGCATAAGGAGCATAAGCAATAAACAAACCCTGCTGTGCTATAATCCTTTTCTGTGCTATTTTTTCATTCACAACTACATCTTCAACAATACCTCTTCCATGAATATGATAATACTCTGCATTTCTTTTTAAAAACTCCAGTCTATCCATAGGTGTAACAGGGAGTGCTATAAGTTGCGAATGTGGATGCTCCTGAGTAGCTCCAGCCCCTTTTCCACTATTTTTAAAAAGATGCAGAGATACAAGCCGCTTATCTTTTTGCAAGTCGTTGATACGAACAATCATTGTCCGAAGCCACTGCTCTACTCCTTTACTTCCTAACTCTACCATCCTACAACTGTGACAAGGCGAATCTATTATAACCTCATGAGCGCCAAACCCACTTACAGATTCAAACATACCCTCTCGTTGAGAGAGCACTTCTGTTTCAATCTGAACTGCTTTATAAAGATTAGGAATCACACGTGTTTGCCATCCTGATTCATTGGCTCCATTCTTTCGAATAGCAAAAATTTCAGCTGGAGTCAAAGCCTCATGTCCCTCACAAAAAGGACATTTTTTCTCTGTTTGCAAAAAATCTATTTTTGGAAGATTTGGGCGATGTTGTCGCTCAGGTACAATGATTACATATCTATTTTCTAAACGATCAAAACGTATTTCAGACATCATGAGCCTCCAATGAAACTTTAAAGGTCAGTTTTTTTTGAAAACCTGTTGTAAAGAGAAAACTTATCTGCTGTGCTATCGCCTCAAAGCCATCTTCTGATTTTGAAAGTGTATGCAAAATAAAAGCAAAAATATTACATTTACAACTTGTTTTTATAGATAAAACACTGTTTGTAAAATCATCAACAATAGTAAGGATATTACTATCATAAACACTCCAACCATCTTCAATATACTCTCCATTGAAAGTTACCTTTTGTGGATGTGCAAAATGTAAATTAAATTCCTGTGCAAAATAGAGTTTAGAGGAATACTCTGTTAGAAATCTACTTTGTAAGCTTATTTTATCTGTGCTAAATGTATATTTCTTTTGTAAACGCGCGGTATAATTATCCTCGTACAAATAAATACCACCCTCTCGTATAAATTTTTCATCTTTGAATTTAAATGCCTGATTGGCAAAATCTCCAACTTCTTTAAATGTAAGGTTTTGAAAGTTTTCTAATGTAAAAGGCTCCTTGGCAAAGTGTTCTATAAAAGAATTTTTAGCATGCCAATCAAATAAAAGTTGTTGTTTCTCACTGCTATTTAACGCTGATTTTTGATCATGAATCGTAGGAATAACCCCTTTTTGTTCATGCTTCTCTTCTATATAATAATAGCTTTCATCTCGTCTCATAAGAGTATTTTGCCAATTAAACATATGTTTTACTGAACCAAATTCCACCATCTGTGCCCCATTTTTTGCACTTATGACAATGCTAAGGTGCTCTGTTAAAACTTTGAGCTCATCATAACCGTCTTGATCAATATCAAGACAGTTATACGCTATGCTTTTAGAGGCTTGTTTTGCCTCTATCTCCAAAAGATACCTATAAGCATTATCACGCAGATTAGGAAGATACAAACCGCCAAAAGCACCATGCCAAAAAACATCATTAGTTTGCAGTTTATAAAGTGATTCTAACATTGTTACATTAAAAGAACTTTGTTCTTTACTTAAACACAACATCCGTTTATGCAAATAGTTACTTTCATGGTATTTTATAAAGAAATTTTTCCAAATACCACCTTTAAATATATAAGCTTCTTCTCTTTTTTTTATCTCTTTGAATGCCCTTGCCTGCTGTGTTGACAGGCTCCATTCACCCATCTCTTCATAGGAACAGTTATCGAGATAAGCTAAACCCAAAGAGGGGTTTTCCTGTTTGTACGTGCTATAATGGTTTGTTTTAATGGCAGGATGTTGTAAGATAGCTTCTATAAAATACTCAAGCCATTTTTGTTTATAGACCCATGTGTTCGTATCTGTCCAAAGTCCAAATTTCTCAGCATCATCGAAAATAATCGCTGCACCCTCTATGCTATTACTGTGTGAAAGTATTGCCTCTATAGCCTTATTCACCTTAAAAAAAGGCAAAGCATAGCGTAAATCTTTGGCAATAGGAAAGAGTGCTAATTGCTCTGCATCATCTTCTGTTATAAAGTAACCATTAAGCCTCTGTTTTTCAAAACCATTACTTAAAAAATGGTAATCATCTACCATAACATACTCTAAATTGCATTCCTTTATATCTTTTACCAAGGAGCTTTCCCAGACTCTTTCTGTCAGCCAAAGTCCTTGCGGTTTTTGATAAAAATATTTTTCAATATAATTATTTAATTTTTTTATTTGAGCTTGACGGTCACAAGAGGGTATAGCACTTAAAACCGGCTCATAATATCCTCCACTCAACCACTCAATATTCCCTTTTTTACTCAACTCCTGCATAGAAGAAAAAAGTACCGGATATTCTAGTCGTATTTTTTCTAGTAACCAACCACTGCAATGCAATGAAAATTTAAACGTAGGATAGCGAAGCATCGTCTCAAAAAATGGAGCATAAGCAAGTGATATTGCTTCTACAACAGCTTCATCAAAATTATCAACTGGTTGATGCATATGAATACCAAGAAGCAGTGAAACCTTTTTCATCTCATCTCTATACAAACCAATTTTTACTATAATCATCATTTAAATCTATAAGTAGATCACCAAAACTCGGAAGTGTTTGCAGAGCACCTTCTTGTGTATATATTTCAAAACGCAAAGCAAGTTTCTGTACTTTTATATTCTTTTTCTCAATACTCAATTCAAGCCAATCTTTACATGCACTCTCTACCCTCAATGAAGAAAAATTTTTTGCATCTGTACAAAAAGCAATCTCTATTTCTATTTTTAAAGGGTCAATGATAAGATGTATCATACCTTTTTTGCATAACTCGTGCGACACACCTTCAAAAGCAAAATAGAGTTTTTGACTATCTTGCCCATAATATATTTTTTTTATAAGCTGTTTTGTTCTATCCATAGTGGAAAAAAGTTGTGATTCATCTACAACACCACAACCCATCCATTCAAAAAAAGAATCTTTTTTCCCATCAATAATGGGAGTAATGTCAGATTGAGGATGAATCAAAAAATCACCGCTACTTCTTTTTTTCACAAGAGGTATAAACAAATCATGCGGTGGATATATTTCCATAAGTTCATAAATAGTAACAAGATTATTGCGAAAAAGCAGATCAAATTCATTGTCAAATTCACTATGATGATCATTTCCATACCACCAAAACCAATCAGAAGACTCTGCAAACAAAAACTTCTCATCAATTAGTGTTCTTTTTTTTTGCGTAAGATGCTCATAATGACGATTGTAATCTCTTTTGGTCATAAAAAGTAACTCCCATGCTCTTATTTTTTCTCTATCCCCTACCCATGTATCAAATGTACCGTTTATCCAACTTCCAGCAGCTAAATGGCTGAGAGTTTTTGTCTGCATTTTACTGATTTCATCCATTGTAAGCATACTGCACCATGATATATTTTGTAAACTTTCATACATTTTGTGGAGAAAATCAAAACCATTTTTTGGATAATATTCCCAAGCATTCTCTCCATCTAAAACAATATATACATGTGCATTTTCATCATTCTTTTGTATCACTTCTAACTCCAAAAGAAAGGACTGCACCGCATCTTTAGCACTTTTATATCTATATTCAAAACCTATAAGATCACTGAGTCTATGATCTCTAAATCCAATAGCAACATTTTTATATCTATAAGGAAAATAGATATTTTTTTTCTCTTTGTTTCCTAAAGATTTATAGAGCACCTCCTCATCTGTTGCTATCCAATGGATACCTTGTGATGCCAACAGCTCTACACTCTCTTCATCTACAGCACCTTCTGCAGGCCAAAATCCTTTAACATTACTTCCAAACGTTTCTCTAAAAAGCTCTTTTGCTTTTATAATATGTCTTGTAGCATCCTCTTTTAAGGAAAATGTTTCTTTTGGAATTTGCGTATTTGGATTTGCCTTTTTTGCATTTTGCATATCAAGTAGTAATGGTAATATAGGATGATAAAAAGGTGTTGTTGCAATTACTATCTGCTTTGATTGATATAGCTTTTTATAAAAACTCCAAATACCTGCAATAAACTCTATAAGTGTAGCAAGCAATATTTTTTTATCATCTACCGTATAATTCTGCTCTTTTTGAAACAACTGTTGCACAACAGCATTATTTTTCTGAAGATAATTGCCACACCAAGAGAGTATAAACAAAATTTCTAGATTTAAAAACTCTCTGTCATTATAATGCTCTTTGTCAACAAGCTCTCTATATCGGGTAAATGGTTTTACCATTGTTTCATAGTGGGAACTTTTACAAATTTTTATAAGCCATCTTCTCTCATTTTCAACTAGATCTTGTGGCTCACGCAACCATAGTGATAAAAACTTATCTGATTTTTCTGCTTCTTGACTATAGAGCTTCAATTGCTCTATTAAGGGAGCTGTTATATTAAAAGTAAGCTTTACCTCCGGATAATGACTCACTATCCATGGCATATCGTAGTAATCTTTTATAGCATGTAAAAATACCCACGGCATCTGCATTATTCCATCTTTATCACGATAATTAGGTTGATGCATATGCCATATAAAGCTTAATGTCACAATTTTTTCCTACTCTTTAGAAAATTTTTCTATTATTTGAAGATACTTTTCATACAAAGCATTGCCACTTATAGTATCACCTGCTTGAATATATAAATTAAGATGCTCACTATACTGATGGGGAATCATCAATACCCAATCATTTTTATCTTCCCAGATTTTTACGCCCACTTTAGAACAAAACTTTTTATTTTTAGAATATTCTAAAAATTTACGTATCATTTTACCTTTAAGTTTTTGGGGACAATCTACTAAAAAGTGCTGATAGTAAAAACTTTCCAAAGAAGAAACAAGCTGAGAGAGTTCCACTTTATAGGTACTTAAAAGTTCCATAATCTTTAAACTTGCATAGATTGCATCACGTGTATAAGTAAAGTCTGTAAAAGTAAAACTTCCATCTACTGTTGCTACAAGGTCATATTCTTTTAATTTTTTAGCTTTAAAGTTTGTATAAACACCCCTCTCAATAATAAGGTTTTTAAAGTTCCTTCTATCAGGTGCCCATATTGGCAAAAAGACTCTTTTTTTTTCATTCATTGCATCAAGGTTTACAAGCTCAAGCACTGCATAAAGGGCTTGAAGCATACTGAGTACTTTTCCTTCATCATCAATTAGGATAATTTTTTGAGCATTTGGATAAACAATAATGCCCATATCATAAGAGAGAGCTTTTACTATATTAGAGACATCAGAAAAAGATTTTTTCTCTAATAACGTAATATTAGAGAGTTTTTGCTCATTATAGTAAGAATTGAGCAGTATATTTTCTACATTTATCTCATTTATAATTTTAGGAAAAACATCTGTTGTTGTTCCATGCATAAGATCTAAAACAACCTTAAAATTTTCATGTTTTACAATTTTATGATCTATTTTCTCTATAACATCGTGCAAATAATTAAAATACTCAAGATGATGTGTACTATCACGAATACGACCTATTTTAGTATAATCCACTCTGCGAAATTTTTCATTAAAAAATGCTTTCTCTATGGATCTGGCAGATTCCGAATGAATCCTCATCGCCTCACTATTAAATAATATTATTTCTGAGCTTGCAGTATCATTTAAGCAACGTTTAAAATCCACCCCTGCAATTAGTTGAGTGTTGTTTACTAATGTATAACGTAGAACTGAAGGGGGAACTTCTTTTAGATCCAAAATATTAATGCCAGAAGAGAGTAATCCTCCTAAAAAAGCCCGCTTTATCATACGGGAATTTTTATCATGATCACATCCTACAACCACAGTGCTAAAAATAGGAAGTTGTGAACCAAAGGCCTCTGCCAGTTTCGTCGCCATTTCACAAGAGAGTTCAATATTACTTTTTCCAGAAACACTACCATCTTCAAAGATAGAGTTTTTATATTTACTTCCTAAAATTAGATTACTTGTCACAATAGATGCTGGTTCTATCTTTTTATCTGGCCATATGATGACATCTTTGTCAAAACGTGTCAACTCACCTACTTCACAGTTCTCTGCTAAAATAAGTCCAGACATTGCTGTGACATTTTTATCTATAAAATTATGGTTACAGATCACTCCATTATCAAGTAAAAAATGCTTATTGACTTTGACATTATCCCAAAAGACGCTATTTTTTATCTTGCTGAATGCTCCGATTGTCACATTATCACCAATGATAGTATTAGTAAGTTTCACATTTTTTTTGATAGTAACGTTATTACCAACAAGGACAGTTCCAAGAATCTCTACCGTATCATCTATACTATTCTTACCCAAACTATAAAGTATTCCATCAAGGTATTGTTTCTTTTTTCCTTCGAGTTTAAATTTAACTTTTTTGTTTAATATATCTTCATACACTTCTCTATAACTTTGAGGGTTTCCTACATCACGCCAATAACCTTTAAGATTGTATGCCATTAGAGGTATACCTTCTTCCATTAAAGTTGGGAACAAGTCTTTTGCAAAGTCAAAATTTTCACTTTTTGGAATAAACTCCAAAATTTCAGGTTCTATAATATAGATACCGGTATTTATCGTATCACTAAAGACCTCTCCCCAGCTTGGCTTTTCTAGAAAATTTTCTATTACATGATCTACATTAGCAATAACCACGCCAAACTGCAAAGGGTTTTCTACTGAAGTAAGACCTATTGAGAGTTTAGCATTTTGCTTTTTATGAAAATCAAAAAGCTTTTGAAAATTAAAGTCCGTTACCAAATCTCCACTGATAATAATAAAATTTTCATCTCCAATATGCTCTTGAGCAAATTTGACAGCCCCTGCTGTTCCGTAATCATCATCAGGAATTACATAGGTAATTTTAATGCCAAAAGCACTGCCATCTCCAAAATAGTTTTGAATTACTTCAGGCTTGAAATAAAGAAGTACTATAAACTCTATGATTCCTAAATCTTTGAGCATCATCATAGTATGTTCCATCATTGGCTGATTCATAATCGGTAACATCGGTTTTGGTCGTGAGTGTGTGAGTGGTTGGATACGCGTTCCAAAACCACCTGCCATAACTACCGCTTTCATCTATTTTCCCCTTTGTAAATAAATTATTTATGAAAATAATGTTTGCATAATGCTTTGCGCCTCTTGTTGAATTTTTTCTAGATGTTCTTTGGAGATAAAACTCTCCGCATAAATTTTATAGATATCTTCTGTCCCTGATGGTCTCATAGCAATCCAAGAATTTTGTGTAACTATTTTCAATCCCCCGATTGCTGCACCATTTCCAGAAGCATGCGTTATTATTTTTTCAATTTTCTCTGTACCTAAAGTACATAAAGAGAGCTTGCCGGTATCTAAATTTTTTAGTATCTTTTTTTGTTCTTGTGTCGCTGGTGCATCTATACGAGCATAGTAAGAAGCTCCGAATTTTTCTTCAAATTCTGCATAAATCTCTGCTATATCTTTACCCGTAACCACCATAATTTCTGCTGCTAAAAGCGTCATAACCATACCATCTTTGTCTGTTGTCCAAACAGTTGCATTGTTTCTTAAAAAAGAGGCACCCGCACTTTCCTCTCCACCAAAAGCAAGCTTACCTTCAAAAAGTCCGTCAGAAAACCATTTAAAACCAACTGGTACTTCATACACTTCTATTCCAAGTGATGCTCCAATACGTTCTATCATTGAACTTGAAACCAAAGTTTTACCTATTTTCAAATCTTGTGTGAAATTTTTTCTGTGTGTAAAAAGATACCAAATAGCAACACTA
The DNA here is from genome assembly GCA_027066595.1 of Sulfurovum sp. GTDB lineage: Bacteria > Campylobacterota > Campylobacteria > Campylobacterales > Sulfurovaceae > Sulfurovum. The sequence continues at coordinate 5,897 of JAMONG010000003.1, read as the reverse complement.
AGATAGTGATTTGGATTGATAAGCCCGCCTTTTGGTGTTACTATTCCATGCCTATCTGCATCAGTATCATTTGCAAATGCCAAATCATAATTATCTTTGAGTTTTACAAGTGATGCCATAGCATAGACAGAGGAGCAGTCCATACGAATTTTTCCATCATGATCTGCACTCATAAATGAAAAAGTAAAATCTGCATAAGGGTGAATAATTTCCATATCTAAGTGATAATACTCTTTTATTTTTTGATAAACACCAATAGAAGAACCACCCAAAGGATGCGCTGCCATTTTTAATTTTGCATTTTTAATGACCTTTATATCAACAATTTCAGAGAGTGACTCCACATAGGGTGTAATAAAATCATAATAGTGCAGATGCCCCGAATCCAAGGCCTCTTGATAGCTTACTTTTTTTACATCTTTAAGCCCATTTTGAAGAATTTCGTTGGCTCTTTTTTCTATAACTGCGGTCACATCAGTATCTGCAGGTCCTCCATTTGGCGGATTATATTTAAAGCCTCCATCTTCTGGTGGATTGTGTGAGGATGTTATTACAACACCATCCGCGTGTTCATCTCTTTTTTTATTATGTTCTAAAATTGCAAAAGAAATAAGTGGTGTTGGTGTATAGGCGTCATTTTTGGCTACTGCAACATGTATTCCATTTGCTATACAGATACGAATAGCACTTATCTGTACAGGAGTAGAGAGTGCATGTGTGTCTTTTCCAATATATAACACACTCTCATAACCCATCTCCTTTTTATACTCACACAATGCTTGCGTAATTGCAAAGATATGTGCTTCATTAAAGCTCTTTTTTACAGCACTCCCACGATGCCCGGAAGTTCCAAAAGAGACCTGTTGTTCATTTACTGTCATATCAGGTTTTTGCTCATAATAAGCACTGATTAAAGCAGGAACATTTACTAAATTACTTTTGGGGACTTCTTTTCCAGCAAGAGGGCTTAGCATCGCTTCTCCCTATGCTTTCATATTACTTGCTATATAATCAGCAACTTCCAAAAGTCTTTGGGAGTAGCCATACTCATTGTCATACCATGCTAACACTTTAATCATATTATCACCTACAACACTTGTAGAGAGCCCATCAACTATACTAGAGTGACGATTACCTAAAATATCTGAAGAGACTATTTCATCTGTTGTAAATTCCAAAATACCTGCAAGTTCACCCTCTGATGCTTTTTTAAATGCTGCATTTACTGCATCAATATCTACTCTTTTATTCAGCAGTGCCACAACTTCTGTAATAGCTCCATCAGGAACAGGAACACGAAGGGCCATCGCTTCCATTTTACCCTCTAATGTAGGAATAACTTCAACTGTCGCAATAGCTGCTCCCGTTGTTGTTGGAATGATATTAATTGCAGATGCACGTCCGCGTCTGCGTTTTTTTGCCCGTTTATCAACAGTAACTTGAGAAGATGTATAGGCATGTGTCGTTGTTATCATTGCATTTTTTACACCAAAATTCTCTTCCAAAACTTTCATTACAGGAGCCAAAGAGTTTGTTGTGCATGAAGCATTTGAAATAACATGATGTTTTGTATCATCATACTTTTTATGATTTACCCCTTTAACAATAGTTAAATCCACATTTTTCCCGGGTGCGGAGATAAGTATTTTTTTCGCTCCTGCTTCAATATGTTGCACTGCTAAAGTTCCATCGGTAAAACGTCCCGTACAGTCAAGAACAATATCAATTCCAAGCTCTTTCCAAGGAAGTTCTAAAGGATTATGACTACTGACAATAACTATCTCATGCCCATCAATCATAAGCTTTTTATCTTCTATTTTTATATCAAAATCTGCTCTGCCATGTACAGAATCATATTTTAAAAGGTATGCAGCATCTTCTACACTTGAAGTATTGGCAGCAACTATTTCACAATTTTTTGGAAGATTATTAATATAATGTCTTAAAACTTGATTTCCTATACGACCGAGTCCATTAATTGCTATTCTTTTTTTCATCTCTCTTTCCTTTTTTCAAGCTGTTTTTCTGTAATTTTTTAGAGATTGGAATATAAAATTTACTTAAATAGTCCTGCATCATTCTGCGAGCACTAAAATATGCTGGAATAGTACTCATAGCCTCTTTCATCTTCTTTACCCACATAGTAGGTACACCATCATTATCTACATCATAATAAAGTGGTACTATCTCATTCTCAAGTAGATCATATAACTCTTTTGCATCTTCATAACTATTTGAAAGCTCACTACCAAATACCCAACCATTTTTTCCATCATACGCTTCAGGCCACCAACCATCTAAAACGGAGAGATGTAAAGTACCATTAAGTGAGGCTTTCATACCACTTGTACCACAAGCCTCCATTGGAATTTTGGGATTATTGAGCCAAATATCCACACCATGCAGAAGATATTTTGCTACATTTTCACCATAATCTTCCACAAATGCTATACGTCCATGAAACCTTGAGTCCTGTGCAATTTTAAATATATGTTGAAGTATCTTTTTCCCATTCATATCCGCAGGATGTGCTTTTCCTGAAAAAATAATCTGTACTGGTTTGTCTTTATTGTTTAAAATTTTCTCTAAACGCTCTAAATCACTCAAAATCAAGTCAGGTCGTTTATATTCGGTCATCCTGCGGGCAAAACCAATAGTTAAGACATCTGGGTCTAGCAGTACACCCTCAGCCATTGCCACCATTGGGTCTATACCATCTTCTGCATACTTTATACGCACTTTCTCTCGTATGAAATTCACCATGACTACTTTAGAGTTTTGTGAAATTCTCCAAAGCTTTTTATCTTTTATATCTCTAACAAACCCCCACAAAACAGGATCATCTTGGATGAGACTCCACTGTTCACCAAGTACAGTTATGAGATTTTCAGCAAGTTCATCACTCAGCCATGTAGGTAGATGCACCCCATTAGTTATATAATCAATTTCTACTTTCTTTTCTTCTAAAGTTGGAAGAACATGCTGCCAAATTTCTGTTGCAACTGCAGCATGTTTTTTACTCACAGCATTTCTATTATCACACATATTAAGACCAAATACAGTCATATTAAACCCTGCTGCCGGGTCATCAGGATTCACACCAAAACCCATAAATTCTTCTTTATTCATTCCAAGTTTTTTCCAGTAATCTTTAAAAGAAGCACTCATCATATCAAAGTTGTAGACATCTGTTGCTTCCTGCAGTGGTGTATGTGTTGTAAAAATAGATGTCTGCTTTACTTTTTCAATAGCATCTTCTAAACTTAATTGCTCTTTTTCCATAAATGTTCTAATACGTTCAAAAAGTGCAAAGGCAGGATGCCCTTCATTCAGATGTAATATAGAGTATTCAATACCAAGTTCTTCTAAAACTTTATATCCACCTATACCTAAAACTATCTGCTGACGCAAACGTTGGTTCATATCTGTAGTATAAAGTCGTGACGATATCTGTCTATCCCAAGGATCATTTTGTTCTATATCTGTATCTAAAAGATAGAGTGTTATTCTACCTACATTTATTTTCCAAACAGTTGCATAGACAGCCGGTTCAATAAAAGGCACCTGAATAGTAAAATGATTATTTTGTACATTCAAGACCCTCTCAATAGGTGCAACATCTTTTTCAAGAGGCTCTTCTGCACCATTTTGCCAGCCATCAGTACCTATGAACTGACGTACATACCCTTTTGGATACATAAAACCAATGCCAACCATAGGAAGTCCCATATCACTAGATTCTTTTAAAATATCTCCTGCTAAAAATCCTAAACCACCTGAATAAATAGGTACTGAATGGTGCAGACCATACTCTGCGCAAAAGTAAGCAATAGGAAGTGGTTCCTCAGCATATACATTACTATCATTAACATACATTTGAAACATATCATAAACATAATGATACTCACGCATAAAATGTTCATTTTGACATGCTTTGTCAAGCTCATCTTGAGACATATTTTGCAACATTGCGATGGGATTATGTGAACTCTCTTTCCAAAGATAAGAATTAAGCAGTTTAAAAAGATTTTTCCCACGAGGATTCCATGTCCACCAGAGATTGAGCGAAATATCTTTTAAACCTGATATATCCTTAGGTAACTTTGGTATGGCTATATTTACAGAGGGGTCACTTTTTATCATCTTTTAGCCTTCTATTTCCAAGTGTAAATTGCCGTATCTTCAAGTATCATCTCAATCTCTAAAAGTCTGTTGTATTTTGCCAACCTTTCACTGCGTGAGGCTGAACCAGTTTTTAAATGTCCACCATCCATAGCTACAGCAAAGTCGGCTAAGAAAGTATCTGCTGTTTCACCTGAACGGTGTGAAAGCAAGTATCGCCAACCATTATCACGACACATTCTTACAGCATCGATGGTCTCTGTTACTGTTCCTATCTGATTGAGTTTAATAAGAGAAGAATTTGCAGTATGCTCTTTAATTCCACGGGAAATAAATTTGGTATTGGTTACAAAAATATCATCACCAATCACTTCTATTTTATCACCAAGCTCTGCTGTAAACTTTGCAAAACCTTTCCAGTCCTCTTCAGCCAAAGGATCTTCCCAAAAGATGATTGGATACTTCTCTACCCACTCTTTTGCAAGTAAAATCAGCTCATCACTACTTTTCTTTCCTCCACCAGACCATTTTAAATTATAGTGACCTTTTTTATCACTACAGAATGAAGTAGCCGCACTGTCTATACCTATCATAATATCACGACCGGGATCAAATCCAGCCTTTTGTATCGCTTCAATGATAAGCTCCATAGCCTCTTCATTACTTTTTAAATCTGGTGCAAAGCCACCTTCATCACCTACAGAAGTTGCTAGCCCACGAGAAGCTAAAATTTTTTTAAGTGCATGAAAGGTCTGTGCAACATAACGAAGACCCTCATGAAAATTAGGTGCACCAACAGGAACAGCCATAAACTCTTGAAAGTCCACAGAATTATCAGCATGCTCTCCACCATTTAAGATATTCATACAAGGCACAGGAATACGTCTTACATCTGCTCCACCGAGATATTGATACAATTCAAGTCCACTTGATGATGCTGCTGCTTTTGCTACTGCCATTGAGACTCCAAGGATTGCATTGGCTCCAAGATAGGACTTATTTTCAGTTCCATCAAGTTCTATCATCATATTATCTATTTTTATTTGCTCTTTTGTATCCCTTCCTACAAGTAGTGGTGCTATTTTTGTATTGATATTAGCTACTGCGTTTAAGACGCCTTTACCGTTATATCGTTCAGGATCATTATCACGAAGCTCTACTGCTTCATACTCTCCCTTACTTGCACCTGATGGAACAGAAGCCGATACTTTTGTACCATCTTCAAGTCCCAGTAAAACACGTACTGTAGGGTTGCCTCGTGAATCTAGAATTTCCAAAGCTTTTACACTTTTTATAATTGAATTTTCCATACTCTTATCCTCTACTTTTTTGCCTCATACTTTTAAAGAATATTATTTTTGCGAGTACTCCAAAAGATTCTGTTAATGTTGGATGCGGATGAATCGCTTTCATCACATCCATAGCACACATCTCATTGGCAACAATTAACGAAGCCTCACCGATAAGTGAAGCGGCATCGGCATGAACTATCTCCACGCCAATAATAACTTTTGTTTTTGTATCAATAACAAACTTTAAAAAGCCTTCTGTAGCCTTATCAAGTTGAGCTCTTGCATCCTGGGCGTAGTTATATATCTCAATGCTTACATCAAGTTCTCTCTCTTTGGCACGCGCTTCATCAAGCCCGACAATAGCTACTTGCGGATCACTAAAAAGTACCCATGAGTTCTTCGCATAATTAACAACATGCGGTGACGGTGCAAACATATTATGCACTACGACACCCGCTTCATAACTTGCAGTATGAGCAAATT
>JAMONG010000002.1 GCA_027066595.1 Sulfurovum sp. | reverse complement strand
CCATTGTTTCCATTGTGGTTTTTCTGAGATGCGTGGGTAGCCCTCTAGTATCTCCATGGGTTGGAAGTTTTCTTTGTATTCAAAGGCTTTACACCCCTCTACCCAATACCCAAGGTAGACCCAGTCAAGTCCAAGGTTTTGGGCTAGTTTTATCTGATAGAGCAGTGAGTATGTTCCCAAGGAGTTGCGTGGGTAGTCAGGGTCGTAGTAGCAGTAGACAGAGCTTACCCCATCTTCGAGTATGTCCACAAGGTCAACAGCCACAAGTTTATCATCTATAAAGTAGAGTAGTTCTTTGCCAAAGTCATGTGCTCCTGCTACAAAGTTTTCATGGTACTCTTGTCGCGAAACATCTTGGTGTTTCCAGCCATCGAGTTTTGCTTTGTAGTCATGGTATTTGTTGTAAAGATTTAAGTGTTCAGCCGTGATGCGTGGTGATTGTATGGTAATCTTTGTCTCTTCATTTCGGTTGATGGTTTTTCTTTGAGACTTTGAGTATCTGTAGTTTTTCACATTGATACGCATACTTTTACAAGCACTACACCCAAAACAGACAGGATAAACAAAGTTTTTACCAAAGCGTCTCCAGCCTCTTTGTGCTACTGCAGTAGCAAAAGTACTTGTGACGACATCCACTTGTTTGTAGTTCATCCGTGTTCTTCTTCCAGGAATGTAAGAACAAGGATTGTCATCCATAAAGTCTGTCGATGGGGGTGTGAGAAGTTCTAAGGTATCTTTATCATGCATAATGAAAGTATAGCTAAATAATGTTTGTATCAGGCTCCCATGACTTCCAGTCAGGGTTTTGTGAGACATGGGGAAAGTCTTCAAGTATCTCTTGGGGTTTGAACTTTGGTTTATAGGCAAAAGCTTTACACCCCTCTACCCAGTAGCCCAAATATATCCAAGGCAGTTCAAGAATACCTGCTAGTTTTATCTGATAGAGTAGTGAGTATGTACCCAGTGAGTAGCGTGCATAGTCAGGGTCATAGTAGAAGTAGATAGAACTTATACCATCATCGAGTACGTCGATGAGGTCAACCCCTACAAGTTGTTCATCGATGATGTAGAGTATCTCTTTGCCAAAGTCATGTGCACCATCGACAAAGTTTTCATGGTATTCTCTTTGGCTGATGTTACGGTGTTGCCAGTTATCTGTCATGCTCTTATAGGCATGGTATTTGTTGTATAAATTGATATGGGCTTGTGTAAGGGTAGGCTTTTGAACAATGATTTTTGTCTCTTTGTTACGTTTTATCGCTTTACGTTGTGACTTGGAGTATTTGTAGTCTCTTGTGTCTATGCGGATGCTTTTACATTCGTTACAACCATGACAGGTAGGGTGAAAGAAGTACTTCCCAAAACGTCTCCACCCCCTTGCAATGACAGCAGTGGCGAATTCTTTAGAGGCATTGGCAACATACTTGTAGTTCATACGCACCTTGTTTCCAGGGATGTATGCACACTCGTAGTCCAACATGGAAAAGTCTGTAGATGGTGGATTTAGTAGGTCAATATCTAGTTCTTCGTTCATAATGCCGATTATATCAAAGTTGTTGTGAAAAAATCATAGATTGACATAGAAATATTAGTAATCCTCATCTTCATCACCATAAGGCACAACATCTTGCATCATCTCAAACCAATCACGGCTGAAATGTCGTTTGATGTAAGATTCATAGTGAGGCACAGCACAGCCTGAACAGTCTTGGTGTATGGCATCATCTGAAATGTGTTGTGAACCCTCTTTAGAGGAGATACTACAAGCAGAATAAAGCGTTTTCCCTTCTCGTATATTGAACCCACTCTCTTTAAATCTAAAGTTAGGGCAAGCACAGAGGTAGCAGTTGAGTTCTTTCATGTCATGGCATTTTTTATTGTCTTTATAGAGTGGGCAGAAGTCTGGCTCTTTTGCTACCATGTTGTCAAACCTAAAGTACCGTATGACTTCATCGGTGTTTAGGTGTGTTAGTTTTGCCATGATGGTTTTGTGCTTTTCTCCATGTTTTTGAAACCAAGAGCTATATGACATTGTCTATCCTTATGTATTCTAAGTAGGCTATGGTATTTTTGGCGTAGCCGAGCATCGCCATCATCTTTTGTAGTGTACCACCATGAGAACAGATGAGTATCTCTTTGTCTTTTGGAAGTGTGTCTAAAAAGGTTTTAATCCGTAGTTCAAATGCACTTTGTGACTCTACACAAATATATTCATGCCATGATGCTCTCTCTTCAATGTAGCTTTTTTGATAAGACGGGAGCTTTTCTATCTCATTAAAATTTAGCCCCTCTATCTCTTCTTTAAAACGTACTTCACGAAGTCGTTCATCGGTGATGTACTCAGTGATACCCATCAACTCTAAAGTTTGCTGGCATCGTACAAGGTCTGAAGAGTAGACAAGGTCAAACTTTTGTTGACTTAGTAATGCCACCTCTTTTGCATCAAAGAGTACAGGGTCTATGTTAATGTCTGTCCATCCATTGTAGCGGTGTTGATGCTTTTTAGGAAGTGCAGCGTGGCGTAAGAGGGTTAGAGCCATAGGACTGCTCCTAGTATGAAAAGGAGTATCTCTGTACTCTCTAGTGTGCTTCCTAGTACATCACCATTGATGAAGCCTAGTTTACGTCGTAGTTGGTTTGCAAGCAGATAACTAAAGAGTAATCCAACTCCTAGCAGTACCAAAAAGTGCCAACTTGAAAGCAGGAGACCTATGAGAGTAAAGAGTAGGAGTGAGCCTGCAAAGTAGAGCTTAGAAAATCCTTCTTGCATCTTGCTAATGAAAGAAGAGCGAAACTTCTGTGTAAAAAAGAGCAGTAAAAGTCCTAAACGGCTGATGAGTAAAATGCTTAGAAATAGTGCATACTCGCCATGGAGTAAAAGGTAGACGGTACCTGCTACTTTTAAAAGTACCATACACCCAGCCCAAAGCACACCCATCGCACCAACTGTAGGTTCTTTGATGATTTCATAGGCATCTTTGCCAGAGTGTGCCCCATAGAGTGCATCTGCTACATCCATGATGGCTTCTGTGTGCAAAAAACCATAGAACATCATATATGCAACCGCTGCAACGATGGCAGCTAACCATTCAAGTGACTCTAACAGGGTAAATATGCCTAGACTTATGCTCCCTAAGACTAAGCCTCCCAAAGGAAGAAAAAAGAGCATAGAGGCTAGAACTGTAGGTGTTGAGAGATCATCTGTTTTAGTAAAGCGTACGGGTAGTATGCTAAAGTAAGAAAACATAAATTTTAGTCCCAAATAGTGCTCTTTCAAACTGCAACTCCTACGCTTAAAAATAGTATGATAAATATATCTAATTTTGGCTGTAAACTCAGTGCATTTTTGATGTCATCTGTTGTGATGGACTCTCTACCTTCACCAAAATAGGGTTTAGACTTTATTTTCCCAAAGTAAGAGGTGTCTCCACCTAGTTTAATGCCAAGACTAAGTGCCATAGCGGAGATGGGGTAGCCTGCATTTGGGCTTTCGTGAAGTCTTCCAAATCTCCATATTTTCCGTAGGGGCAGACCCAAGTGTCTTCCCTTATATCCAAGTAATAAGACAATAACCAATGCCGTAATCCTAGCAGGAATATAATTTACCACATCATCCAACTTAGCAGAAAACTTCCCAAACTTTTCATACTTTTCATTTTTGTAGCCTATCATAGAGTCTAGGGTATTGATGGCTTTATAGACAAAAGCACCCCCTAGTCCAAAGAGTAGCAGGTAAAACAGCGGTGCAATGATACCATCACTGAGGTTCTCTGCATAGGTTTCTATGGCTGCTTTGTTAATGTCTGAAGGACTAAGTGATTCAGTATCACGGCTTACGAGGTATTTGATATCTTGGGGATGTTTTATAATGTCTTTTACTGAATCATAGAGCATTTTTGAGGCTATGGTGGTGGATGCGATAATACCAAATAAAATGATTTGTAGGTCGGGGTGTCCTCTCCCCGACAATAAAAATACAATGCCATAAGAGATAAAAAACACAATACTCACCAAAGATAAGGTAAGTAAAGCACCTCTAAACACAGAATCTTTATAAAATAGTCTTTCAAATAGTTTAATAAAGTCTCCCATCAGTACTACAGGGTGACGTACAAAACGAAACTCTCCTACAAATCTATCTACGATATACGCAATAAGTGCTACTTCAAAGTACACTTTGGACTATCCTCTGGCTGTCTAAATGTGCTTTCATCTTCTCTACAAAGGCAGTGATACGCTCTTTTTCATACGTTTTAAACCACTCATCAACAAAAAGTCCATGAGAGAATGTACCGTAGATATTTTTACTTTTATATTCATGTGGGTATTTTTGAGACGTACCGTGGTGTATCTCGTATGTGTCAGCATGGCTTTTGAGTATCTTCTCTTTTTGAAAGCGTATTTCATCGTCTATGAAGCCTAAGGCATCTACTGTGCTAGGCTTTTGTACTTCTACACAAGCATTGTCTATGATGCGTTCAAACATCATCTGGTAGCCACCACAGATACCGATGAGGTGTATTTTCTCTTTTTTATAGTGCTTTTGTATCTGTATGAAAAGTCCTGTCTCTTTGAGCCATGCTAAGTCTTGCATCACACGTTTACTTCCTGGTAAGATGATGCACTCATAGCCACTTAAATCAATGTTGGAACTCACAAACTCTACGCAGGTGTTTGGGTCAGCCAGCAGTGGCTCAAAGTCTGTGTAGTTAGACATGGTAGGGTAGGTT
>JAMONG010000001.1 GCA_027066595.1 Sulfurovum sp. | reverse complement strand
GTAAATCAGTCGGTATCAATGCGATGATACTTTCACTGTTATACCGTAATGACCCCGACCAGTTAAAACTGATGCTTATAGATCCTAAGATGCTAGAGTTTGCTTCGTATGAGGATATACCTCACCTCATTACCCCTGTTATCACTGAGCCTGCCAAAGCCATAGCAGCACTTGCTAACATGGTAGGGGAGATGGAGAGACGTTACAAGCTTATGGCAGAGGCACGTACGAAGAACATAGAGAACTACAACGAAAAAGTGAAAAAGACAGGGGACGAGCCATTTCCTTTCATCGTGGTTATTATAGATGAACTTGCTGACCTTATGATGAGCGGTGGTAAAGAGGTAGAACACTCCATCGCACGTCTTGCACAAAAATCACGTGCTTGTGGTATACACCTAGTTGTTGCCACACAAAGACCATCTGTTGATGTCGTGACAGGTATGATAAAAGCGAACCTACCATCAAGACTAAGTTACCGTGTAGGCTCACGTATAGACTCTAAAGTGATTTTAGATGCGATGGGAGCAGACAGCTTACTAGGGCGTGGAGATGGGCTATTTACCCCACCAGGAAGTACAGGACTTGTACGTATACATGCACCATGGAACACCGAAGAAGAGATAGAACAAATCGTAGAGTACATCAAAGCACAGCGTGTACCAGAGTATGATGAGAGCTACTTAGTAGCAGGTGGTGCGGCGTCTACTTCAAATGGAGGAGACGCTGAAATAGTACTTGACCCACTCTATGAAGAGGCAAAGCAAGTGGTATTAAGTGATAACAAAACATCTATCTCGTACCTACAACGTAAGCTTCAAATCGGTTATAACCGTTCTGCAAATATCATAGAACAACTCGAAGCAAAAGGGGTACTCTCTGCACCCAATGCCAAAGGAAATAGAGAAATACTTTAGTCTATGAGCTAGACTAAATCTATTTTCTTATGCTCTTTTTCTCTCTATTTTTACTATTTTACTTTATAGTATACACTTCTTGACATATATCATTTTCTTATCTCCATACTTTATTTATAATAAGAGTTCAAAATAAAAAAGGAGCACTAGATGAGCAATAAAATTGCAGATAATATGAATGATCGCTTGACGAAACGTATGTCGCGAAACATCTATATTGGGGGAACGATGTTTTCCATTTTACTTTTGGTGGGGCTTACATTAGATACTGTACGCCAAACACCCAAAAGAGAAAATAGAGCAGATTTAACCCATGAGGTAGCAAAAGGTAAACAGGTATGGGAGAAAAACAACTGTGTAGGTTGTCATACCATTTTGGGTGAGGGAGCATACTATGCACCAGAGCTTGGAAATGTCTTTATACGAAGAGGGAATTCAGATAAAGAAGCCTTTAAAAGCTACTTTGCAGGATGGATGGCAGCACAGCCACTTAATGAAGCAGGACGTAGAAAGATGCCACAGTTTAACCTCAATGAAGATGAGATTAACAACTTAGCAGAGTTTCTTATTTGGACATCAAAAATTGATACCAATAACTGGCCACCAAACGTAGAAGGTTAAGGAGAAAAATATGAAATATACATCACAAATGGTAGCAAAGCCATATTTTATCTTTGCACTTACTTTACTTTTTGGACAAGTTCTTTTTGGACTTATTTTAGGATTACAGTATATTGACGGAGATTTTCTTTTCCCACATATTCCGTTTAACGTAGCAAGAATGGTACACACTAACTTACTCATCGTATGGTTACTCTTTGGGTTTATGGGTGCAGCGTATTATTTAGTACCAGAAGAGTCAGAGCGTGAACTTTGGAGTCCACTTTTGGCAAAAGTTTTGTTTTGGGTATTTGCAGCAGCAGGTGTGGCAACCATCTTGGGTTACTTACTTGTACCGTATGCAGAACTGACTGAACTCACATTTAACCACCTTTTACCTACCATGGGACGGGAGTTTTTAGAACAACCAACCATTACGAAGATTGGTATTGTTATTGTTGTTTTAGGATTTATCTTAAACATCGGTATGACAGTAATTAAAGGTAGAAAAACAGTGATTACTATTATCCTCTTAACAGGGTTACTTGGTCTTGCTGTTTTCTTCTTGTTCGCATTTTACTTACCTGATTCACTGGTTTTAGATAAGTTCTTCTGGTGGTTTGTTGTTCACTTATGGGTGGAAGGTGTTTGGGAACTCATCATGGGTGCCATTTTAGCCTTTGTACTTATCAAAGTAACAGGTGTTGACCGTGAGTACATTGAGAAGTGGCTTTATGTCATCGTAGCACTTACGATGGTTGCTGGTCTTGTAGGTATGGGTCACCACTACTTCTATATCGGTGCACCTGAGTACTGGTTATGGTTAGGGTCTATCTTCTCTGCACTAGAACCATTACCATTCTTTATGATGATTTTATATGCCTACTCTATGGTAAGAAAACGTCGTATTGAGCATCAAAACCAAATAGCAATTACTTGGGCACTTGGTACGGCTATTATGTCATTCTTAGGTGCTGGAGTATGGGGTTTCCTTCATACTTTGGCTCCTGTCAATTACTTTACGCATGGTACACAGCTTACGGCTGCACATGGTCACTTGGCGTTCTTTGGAGCATATGCGATGATAGCTATGACCATTACTTCGTATGCTATGCCAATCATGAGAGGTAGACCAAATGGTAACTCACTCAAAGCTCAAAATGTTGAGAGATGGGGTTTTTGGTTGATGGTGATAGGTATGCTTGGTATTACCTTTGCATTGACAGCTGCTGGTGTGATGCAAATCATGCTTCAACGTTGGGATGCTAATGATGCACTGAACTTTATGGCAACACAGATAGAGATTATCCCTGTGTATAAAGTAAGACTCGTCTTTGGACTTATCTTTACAGCAGGACTTGTGGCTTACTTTGTAAGTTTCTTTGTCAAAGGACCACTTCCTGGTGAAGCTAAACCCGTAGCTTAAAACGGTAACGTGGGCAGTTTTGTCCACGTTAATTTTAAAATTTAAGGTAACATTGACATGTCTTCAACACTCACCACTGCTTGGCACCATATAGAAGAGTTTTTGGCTCCAAGTGACTGGGGTGGGCAAAGATGGAATGCATTTTTAAGTAGAAATGACAATCCATATGCTCCTTACAGTGTGAGTTTTAAAGAGATTTCAAAAGAACTTCGTTTGCTTTACCACATGATGGGTGGGGTGCAGACAAAGACACTCTATGCCACAGACAAAGTCTCACGCCTTTCACTGCGTTCTTTTATGCAAAAAGCCACAGGGGATAAAGCAACATTTGACATCTGCTGGCAAGATAAAAAAGCACTCTATCTACCCATAGAAATATCACTTTTCCCTTCTAAAACACTCAATAAAATGTACTATATTTGGATGGTTGCAATGATGGCACATGCCAAGGTAACTACCAAAAACTGGGCAGAAGAGAATTATCGTGTACAAAACTACCTTTTAGAGCACTATGCTGGGTTTAGAAAAGTACACCAAATGATGCTGGAAGAACTATTTAAAAAGCGTGAAATGTTGGTCAAACAGTTTAAACTCTCTTTAGAAGATGAAAAGACTTTTAAAGACTTAGTGTATGGAAAAGCATTTACTAAAGGTGTGGAATCAAAAGATATCTACCCCTTTGCACTATGGCTCTACCCTTCACCTAACAATACTACGACAGGTATGTCTCAAGAAGAGTACGAAGAAGATGAAAATGAAGAAGTAGAAAAACTCAAAGTAGAGAGTGTTGACGTACGTAAAAATGCTTCTAGGACAGAAGATGAAAGTGAGACAGATGGCTTTTTAAGTTTTTTACCTGAAGGGCTTATGACTATCTCTGAACGTATCAATGTCGACAGAAGTGAAGATGACAGCGAAGATGAAGATGCTGCTTTTAATGCTCAGGACTTAGATGAACTTACCTTAGGCAAGAAGAAAAAAGGTTTAGCTTCCAAGCTCAAAATAGACCTAGAACTTCCCACAGAAGAGATAGATACTTACGCAGTAGGTGAGGGTATAAAGTTAGATGAGTGGGACTACACGAAAGAGGCTTACCTAAAGAACTACTGTCTGCTTACACCCATCTATATGAAGTCCTCACAAGAAAAAGAGCTTGACCACCATACCCAACACTTGGCAAACAAAGTGAAAAGTGAATTTGCCACCTATGCCTTTAACCGTATGAAAGAGAAAAACCTCCCCTTTGGAGATGAGCTAAACCTAGATGCGTGGATAGCCTACCACACTTCAAGTTCTAAGTCTGAAGAGAAGCAGAACTTTTTTGAGACTACAGTTAAAAAGCAAAGAGACCTCTCTACCCTCATATTAGCAGATATCTCACTCTCTACAGAAGCAGCAGTAACAAATGAGCTAAATATCTTAGACATTATTAAGCAGTCACTTTTTGTCTTTGCTGATGCTTTAGATACCTTGGAAGATCCCTTGGCGATTTATGCCTTTTCATCGGTGAAGAACACTAAGATTCGCTACCATGTGTTGAAAAACTTTAATGAAGAGTATTCAGCCCAGATACGTGGGCGTATAGATGACTTAAGAGCAGGGTATTACACGAGGCTTGGTGCGGCTATACGTCAGTCTACACACATCTTAAAACAACAAAATACACAAAATAAACTTATGCTTATTATCTCTGATGGTAAACCCAATGACATTGACCGTTATGAAGGGCGTTATGGGGTAGAAGATACCAAAAAAGCCATACAAGAGGCACGAAAAGTAGGGGTGATTCC